>PLDP01000135.1:1792-8261 GCA_003136795.1 Actinomycetota bacterium | reverse complement strand
CGTCGCGATCGCGCGCGCGCTTGCCCGCGACCCGGCGGTGCTTCTGCTCGACGAGCCGCTCGCGGCGCTCGACCCGCACACACGCGACACCGTGCGCGTCGACCTGCGCGCGACGCTGCGCGAGCTCGGCCTGCCGGCGATCGTCGTCACGCACGACTTCGTGGACGCCGCCGCGCTGGCCGACCGTGTCGGCGTGCTCGTCGACGGCCGGCTCGTGCAGTGCGGCTCGCCGGAGGAGCTGATCGCCGCGCCCGTGTCGCCGTTCGTCGCGCGCTTCGCGGGCGGGAACGTCCTGCACGGGCACGCGCGGCGCTCCAACGGCCTCACGACCGTCGAGCTCGCCGACCACACGATCGTCAGCTCGACCGACGACGCCGAGGGCGACGTGGCCGCGATCGTCTACCCGTGGGAGCTGACGCTCGCCCGGGCACTTCCGAGCGACTCGGCGCAGAACCACGTGCAGGCCGAGGTGACGAGCGTCGTCCCAGTCGCAAACCGGGTGCGAGTCACGCTCGGCCCCGTGACGGCCGAGGTCACGGCCGAATCGGCGGCCCGTCTCGGCGTGCGGGAAGGCGACCTGCTGGTCGCAAGCTGGAAGGCGACCGCGACGCGCCTCGTCCAGCTCTAGCTAGTCTCGTCCGCCTGCGATGACCGACGCCGAAACCCCTTCCTGGGGCATCGAGCCCGTCCCCGAGCGCCTGCGCGTGCTCGGCTTCTTCGACGGCTTCCTGCTCTGGGCGAACCTGTCGGTGTCGCTGCTCGTGATCGTCGCCGGCGCGTTCCTCGTGCTGCCCGCCGACCAGTTCGGGCTCGCGCTCTCGCTGCCGGAGGCGCTCGGCGCGATCGTCGCGGCGGCGCTCGTCGGCAACGTGCTGCTCGGGCTCGGCGGGCTGATCGGCGCAGACGCCCGCGTGCCGACGATGGTGCTCCTGCGCGCGCCGCTCGGCCGCCGCGGCTCCTACCTGCCGACGGGCCTGAACATCTTGCAATGCCTCGGCTGGTCGGTCTTCGAGCTAATCGTCATCGCGACGGGCGCAAGCGCGCTCTCGAAGCAGGTGCTCGGCTTCGGCGGCGTCTCGTTCTGGAAGATCGCGTTCGGCATCGTCGCCATGGCGCTCGCGTTCCTCGGCCCGGTCGGGTTCGTGCGCAAGTACGTGCGCAAGTTCGCGGTCTGGATCGTGATCGCGTCGCTGATCTACATCTCGTGGTGGTCGCTGCACGGCCAGCACACCGTGCGGCTCTGGCATCGCAGCGGCGCGCATGCCTTCTGGCCCGGCTTCGATCTCGTGCTCGCCTCGATCATCAGCTGGACGCCGCTCGTCGCCGACTACACGCGCTTCGCGCGGTCACGCGCGGCCGGCTTCTGGAGCGCGGGCCTCGGCTACTTCGTGCCGACGATCCCGCTCTTCGCGCTCGGCGCGGTGATCGCCCTGTCGCGTCACATCAGCGAGGCTCCCGCGCTGCTCACCGCGGTCGCCGCCGGCGGCGCCGCGAGCGTGCTCGCCCTGCTCGCGCTGACCGTCGACGAGAGCGACGAGGCGTTCGCGAACGTCTACTCAGGCGCGGTAAGCCTGCAGAACCTGATGCCGCGCGTGCCCCAACGCGCGCTCGTCGGCGGGGTCGCGTTCGTCGCCACCGTCGGGGCGCTGCTCGTCGACCTCCGCAACTACCAGCCGTTCCTGTACCTGCTCGGATCGTTCTTCGTCCCGCTGTTCGCGGTGCTGCTCGCCGACTGGCTGCTCGCCGGCCGCCACTACTCGCGTGACGACGTCTTCCAGGCGCCCGAGCTGCGGGCCGAGATGCTCGCTGCGTGGCTCGCCGGGTTCGCGCTCTACCAATGGCTCTACCCGCAGGGGCCGAGCTGGTGGACGCGGATCGTGGCGCACACCGACCCGCACGCGCTGCCGTGGGGCGGCGCGTCGCTGCCGAGCTTCGCGGTGGCCTTCGTGCTCGCCGTGCTCGCCCGCGTCGTGGCAAGGAGACCGATACTCCTGAGCGCGTGATCGCGCTCCTTGGGAACCTCTCGCGTGACCTCCTGCCCGGCCAGGCGCCCCGGGTGGGAGGCGGCTCCTACCACGGCGCCCGCGCGCTGCAGCAGCTGCGCGTGCCCGCCCGCATCGTCGCGCGCTGCGCCGCGGCGGACAAAGACAGCCTCCTGCCGCCGGTGATCCGGCTCGGCACGCCCGTCCGCTATGTGCCGGGCGTCGCGACGGCGACGTTCTCCTTCTCCTACAACGGGGACGTGCGCACGATGACGATCGACGCGCTCGGCGATTCCTGGGAACCCGCCGACCTGCCCGAGCTGCCGTCGGGGCGCTGGGTGCACGTCGCCCCGCTGGCGCGGCACGAGTTCCCGCTCGCGACGATCGCCGCGCTCGCCAAGCGCCGACGCATCTCCTTCGACGGCCAGGGCCTCGTGCGCGTGCCGGAGGTCGGGCCGCTGCGGCTCGACGACGACTTCGACCGCGAGCTGCTCCGACACGTCTGGGTGCTGAAGCTCGCCGACGAGGAGGCCGAGGTGCTCGGCGACCCGGCGGCGCTCGGCGTGCGCGAGGTCGTCGTCACGCACGGCTCGCGCGGGTCGACCGTCTACTGCGGCGGACGGGCCGAGCTCGTTCCGGCGCGTGCCTTCCCCGGCGATCCGACCGGCACCGGCGACGCCTTCGCCACCGCGTACGTCGTCGCGCGCAACGCCGGCTTCGCCCCCACGGGCGCCGCGCGCCGAGCAACCGCTGTCGTCGCGTCGCTGATCGCACCATGAAGGTGCTCATCTCGACCGTCGGAGGATCGTTCTCGGTCGACCTCGAGACCGAAGACGTCGACCCTTGGGACGGAGAGGTCGAGCCGCCGGCCGCACCGGCGCTCAACCTGCCCCGCGTCGTGGCCGCGGCGTCGGCGGGCGCCACCGTGGTCGCCATTGTCGACGCGAAGCCGCCGCTTCTCGTGTCCTACGACACAGGCTCGACCTGGCGCGAGTCCGGCCGCGGCCTGCCGAGCGGGCGCGCGATCGCGATCTCGGACGAGGATCCCGACCTGATCGTCTACGCGAGCCGAAACAGGCTCTTTCTCTCGCGGAACGGCGGCGTCTTCTGGAGCTCGCTCCCCGTGGAGCTGCCGGAGATCGACGCGGTCGCGTTCCCGGGAAGCTGACGCTCGGCGGCGGCGTTCTTTCTGCGTAGGCTTCATCCGGACGCTCACAGGAGGAGACGACGCATGGCACTGCAACTCGGCGACACCGCACCCGACTTCGAGGCTCAGACGACCGAGGGGCCGATCCACTTCCACGACTGGATCGGCGANNTCCTGGGCCGTGCTGTTCTCGCACCCCAAGGACTTCACCCCGGTTTGCACGACCGAGCTCGGCTACATGGCCTCGATCAAGCCGGAGTTCGACCGGCGCGGCGTCAAGGTGATCGGCCTCTCCGTCGACGCGCTCGACCGGCACTCCGAGTGGGCGAACGACATCGAGGAGACGCAGGGCCACGCGCCCAACTATCCGATCATCAGCGATACCGACTTCAACGTCTCGAAGCTCTACGGGATGCTGCCCGCGGAGGTGTCAGGCGATCCGCTGGCGCGCACGCCCGCCGACAACCAGACCGTGCGCAACGTGTTCGTGATCGGGCCGGACAAGAAGGTCAAGCTGATCCTGATCTACCCGATGACGACCGGCCGCAACTTCGACGAAGTCGTACGCGTGATCGACTCGCTGCAGCTGACGGCCAAGCACCGCGTCGCGACTCCGGCCCAGTGGCAGCAAGGCGACGATGTGATCATCGCCGGATCGGTCTCGAACGACGAGGCGAAAGACATCTTCGGGGAGTGGAAGGAGCCGAAGCCCTACATCCGCATCGTCCCGCAGCCGCACTAGTCAGAACTTGAACTCGCCGCGCGCGACGACGACGGCCGAGCCGCCGACGGTAACGCGTTCGATCTCGTCGCCGGAACCGTAGGCCGTCGCGTAGAGCGTCGACGGGCGACCGATCTCCGTCCCCTGCGAGATCTCGATCCGCTCGCCGAAGCCGATGCGCCCGTGGCGGGCCAGGTGCACGGCGAGCGGGCCGGCGGCCGAGCCGGTGGCGGCGTCCTCGACGACACCATGGTTCGGCGCGAACATGCGCGTCTTCCAGTGCGAGCCGTCGCGCGCGAAGCAGTTGACGCCGTCCTCCGTCGCGCGCGCGAGCGCGGCGATGTCGGGTGCGAGCGCGGCGACCTCCTCCGGCGAGCCGAGCTCGATGAAGACGTGGCCGGGCCCGAGGTCATAGCGCTCGACCGGCAGGAGCGAGCCCGAGACACCGACTGCAGCCAGGATGGGCGCCGGGTCGGGCACGGCCTGCCAGGCCGGGATCGGCTGCTCCATCAGGCCGAAGACGATGCGGGGCCCGTCGCGCTCGAGCTCGACGGGCACGACGCCGGCCCCCGTCTCGAGCCGGATCACGATCTTCGAGAGCGGCACGCCGAGCACGAATGCCGCCCCGAGCGTGGGATGGCCGGCGAACGGCAGCTCTCGCGCGGGGGTGAAGATCCGGATCCGCACGTCGGCGTCGTCGCTTCCTGGAGGCAGCACGAACACGGTCTCGGCGAAGTTCATCTCCTTGGCGAGCGCCTGCATCGTCAACTCGTCGAGGTCGCGCGCATCGGTGAAGACCGCGAGCTGGTTGCCGGCCAGCGGCACGTCGGTGAAGACGTCACACACGACATAGCGGA
This sequence comes from Actinomycetota bacterium, assembly GCA_003136795.1. GTDB lineage: Bacteria > Actinomycetota > Thermoleophilia > Gaiellales > Gaiellaceae > PALSA-600. The sequence goes on along the minus strand of PLDP01000135.1, from coordinate 3,554 downwards.
AGCGCCGCATGGCGCGACTCTAGCCAGCGCGTGACAGGTGACCGAGAGGCGCCGTTGCCGGCGCCTCTCGGTGTCGAACCTCGAGCGGTTTCGCTAGTTGGTCGCCGGCAGGAGGAACTCGCTCTCCTGCTTGGCCTCGAGCTGCGCGAGCTCGTCCTCGGTGCCCATCCGCACCGGGCCCTTGAACCACTTGTTGGCGGAGAGCACCCACCAACCGCCGAAGAGCACGAACGCCCCTACGATCGTCAGCGGAGCGTAGTTCGCGAGGTTCCAGCTGAAGCCCGGCGACGAGTGGCCGGGAATGCCGCCCGGGCTCGTCGGGAGCATGAAGACAACGGAGATCAGCACGACCCAGAGAATTGCGATCGGGTTGATCCACTTGTAGTGCTTGCCGAGGCTCCAGGCGCCCGTCTCGAAGCTCGCGCCCTGCCGATAGCGCAGGATCACGGGCAGGATGAACGCGATGTAGAGGCCCGTGGTGCCGACCGACGTCCCGACGTAGTAACCGGCGAGGTTGTTCCACCAGGTCGGGAGCATCAGCAGGAAGCCTGCGACTCCCACAGCGGCAACCGACCAGACCGGCACGCGGTGGCGCGAGATCTTGCGCCAGGCCCGATGCCCCGGGACTGCGCGGTCACGGGAGAACGCGAACAGCATCCGCGATCCCGAGGTAACGCACGCGGTGAGGCAGTAGAACTGCGCCGCGACGACGATGAAGAGCAGCGTCTCGGCCCAGTGCCTGCTCATCGACGTCTCCCAGATGTACGTCGTGATGTAGGTGAACTGCGCTTGCACGGCGGTCTTGTCCGGAATCGCGAACGTGATCGCGACGAGCAGGATGAACCCGGCAATCACCGACACGACGACCGAGTAGAGGAGCCCGGTCGCAGCCGAACGGGACGCTGCGTGAGTCTCCTCCGACATGTGCGCGGATGCGTCATAGCCTGTCAGCGTGTACTGGGCCATGCCGATCGCGCCGATCGCGAACACCATCAGGAACATGAGGCTGCCCCACCCGTGCCCCGAGAAGCCCGAGTTGTTGATCGTCTGTCCGAAGACGTAACCGACCGACTGGTGGTGCGTCGGAACGAAGATGCAGGCACCGACGATGACCAACACGCCCGCGACGTGCCACCAGGCCGAGATCGAGTTGATCAGCGACGTGATGCGAACGTCGAAGACGTTCAACAACGCGGCCGCCAGGAGGCAGAGCGCGAAGAGGTAGAAGATGTGGTGGCGGTCGTTCGAGTAGCCCCACCACAGATTGAAGAGCGACGTCGCGTAGATCGCGAGGCCGTAGGCAACGGCACCGATGATGCCGATCAGGCCGATCAGGTTGAACCAGCCGGTGAACCAACCCCATGCGGCGCTGCCGAGCTTCGACGACCAGTAGTAGAGGCCGCCGGCCGTGGGATAGGTCGAAGCGATCTCGGCCATCGACAGCGCGACGAAGGTCGTGAAGAAGCCGACGATGACCCAGCCCCAGGTGACGGCAACCGGGCCGCCCCACTGGAAGGCGAGGTAATACGACGTGAGACAACCCGCAAGAACCGAGATGATCGTGAAGCTGATCGCGAAGTTCCGAAATGCGCTCATCGCCCTGAAAAGCTCCTGGGCATACCCCAGCCGGTGGAGGATCTTCTCGTCCTCCGATAGGTGCGGCCCGCCTGCCGCGGGTGCTCCACTACTCATACTGCTGCCTCCCGTATTGGTTGACTGGACCCCTTTACAAGAGCAAGGTGACGCTCGTCACGTTGACGCC
>PLDP01000135.1:0-1780 GCA_003136795.1 Actinomycetota bacterium | reverse complement strand
CTGGACATGGAGATGAATCCCGGTGAGGGCTACGAGCTCGCATCGTGGGAGCGGGGATACGGCGACTTCGACCTGCGCCCCGACCTGGCGACGCTCCGTCGGATCCCCTGGCTCGAGGCGACGGCGCTCGTGCTTTGCGACGTCGCCTGGACGGACGGCTCCCCGGTGCGCCCGTCCCCGCGCCAGGTGCTGCGCGCGCAGGTCGAACGTGCGCGCGCTCTCGGCTTCGAGGTGATGGTCGGCTCCGAGCTCGAGTTCTACTTGCTGCGCGAGACCTACGAAGAAGCGCACCGCAAGGGCTACCGCGACCTGACTCCGTCGGTGCCGTACATCCTCGACTACCACATCCTCGCCACCAGCTTCGACGAGCCGCTGCTGCGCCAGATCCGCAACGGCATGCAGGGCGCGGGCATCCGCGTCGAGACGTCGAAGGGCGAGGCGTGGCCCGGCCAGCAGGAGATCAACTTCCGCTACGACGACGCGCTGACAATGGCCGACAACCATGTCGTCTACAAGAACGGCGCGAAGGAGATCGCGCACCTGAACGGCTGCTCGATCACGTTCATGGCGAAGCCCGACCACACGTGGATCGGCTCGTCGTGCCACATCCATTCGTCGCTGTGGCGGAGCGGCGAAAGTGCGTTCAACGGCGAGAGCGACACGTTCAAGCAGTACCTCGCCGGGCAGATCGCGTGCGCGCGCGAGCTCGCAATCTTCTATGCGCCGAACGTGAACTCGTACAAGCGGTTCGCCTCCGGCTCGTGGGCGCCGACGACGCTCGCCTGGGGACGCGACAACCGCACGTGCGGTTTCCGCATCGTCGGCTCGGGCTCTGCGATGCGGGTCGAGTCGCGCATCCCGGGCGGCGACGTGAACCCGTATCTCGCATTCGCGGCGACGATCGCCGCGGGGCTGCACGGGATCGAGAACGGCCTCGAGCTGCCGCCGGCGCTCGAAGGAAACGCCTACATCTCGGACGCCGAGCGCTTCCCGTCGACGCTCCGCGACGCAATCGCNNGTCGTCGGCATCACGACGTACCTGACGCGCGCAGCGTGGGGCGCGTGGGACATGGAGGCTGCGCTCGTGCCGGCCGACTACGTGCGCGCGGTCGAGCGCGCCGGCGGCGCCCCGCTGCTCGTCCCGCCGGGCGCCGACACGGAAGCGACGCTCGCGGTCGTGGACGGGCTCGTCTTCTCGGGCGGATCCGACCTCGACCCGGAGCTGTACGGCGACGACGCTCATCCCGAGACGAATGGGGTCGTGCGGGAGCGCGACGAGTTCGAGCTCGGGTTGATGCAGGCCGCGCTCGCGCGCGACGTGCCGATGCTCGCGATCTGTCGCGGCTCGCAGGTGCTCAACGTGGCGCTCGGCGGCGGGATCGAGCAGCACGTGCCCGATCGTGTCGGCTCCGACGCGCACAAGGAGACGCCGGGGGTGTTCGCCGAGCACGACGTCGAGGTGGTGCCGGGCACGCGCCTCGGGTCGCTCCTCGGCGCCCGGCACGACGTGAAGTCGCACCACCACCAGGGCTTCGGCAAACTGGGCGCGGGCCTTCGCGAAGCGGCGCGCGCCCCCGACGGCACGGTGGAGGCGCTGGAGGACCCGTCGCGGCGCTTCACCTTGGGCGTCCTCTGGCATCCGGAAGCGGGCGACGACCTGGCGCTCTTCGAAGCGCTGGTCGAAGAAGCCATCGCGTACCAAGCCGCGAAGCAGTAACCCTCCGGACAGGTCGCTACGAGACCAGTCACTTGGTCAGACCAAGTTCGGCGATAGCGAAAC
>PLDP01000171.1:850-5637 GCA_003136795.1 Actinomycetota bacterium | reverse complement strand
CGACGCCCTGCGCAAGCGCCTGCGTGGCGAGCAGCTCGCCGACGAGCGCAACCGGCGCAGGGTCCTCGCTCGTCAGCACGAGCACGTCGCCCGGTCTCGCATGGGCGACGGCGGCGTGCACCATCGAGTTGTCGCCGCGAGCGCAGAGCGCAGTGCGCGCCGGCCCGGCAACCCGCGAGCCCGGCACGATCTGGGTGAGCGCGAGATCGACGACACCGATGCGACCCGCCGCCTCGTGCACGGTCGCGACGCCGAGCTGCGCGAAGGCCGCGTAGTCGGTCACAGCGCGTCGACGACTACGGGGAGCTCGCGCTGGAAGGCCTCGGCGTAGCGGATGTCGCTGCGGCCCGAGATGCGGCGGGCGTGATTCGCGCGATGCTCGGCGCGCTCGGAGTAGTACTGCCGAAGGTACGACTGCGCGCCCATCGCCTCCATCGCAGCGACCTTCTGCCCCCACACGGGCGTGATGTCGAGGAACGTCGTCGGGACGAAGCTGCAGAGCTCGGGCTGGTGCGGCTCGAAGAGCAGAAGCTCGGGCGGCGCGATCGTCTTGAACGCGCTCGCGACCCCGGCGCCGCTCGCGAGCTGGCGTGCCTGCACGGTCGCGTCGTGTGCGCCCGCGTGGTCGGGGTTGAATGGATCCGACGCGGCGTGCGTGAAGATCAGCTGCGGCTCGAGCTCGCGGATCAGCTCGGTCAGCCGGTCGACCGCGGCNNCCTCGGTCTGCCCCGCCTCCTTCCACAGCTCGCCCGACTCGCCGCGCTCGCCGTAGGAGAGCGCGACGACGTGCGCCGCGCCGCCGTCCGCGACGACCCTCGCGATTGCGCCGGCCGCGCGCCAGACAAAGTCGGCCGCGTGCGCACTGACGACGAGGGCCGTCTTAGGCACCGGCAAGCATCCTCGTGTTGACCACGGCCATCCTGCGCACCTCGTCCTCCGTGAAGCCCGCGTCGAGCAGCCGGTCGGCCATCAGCGCGAGCCCGTCCTCGACCGGCGGGTTCGCCGGCTGGCCGAGGTCGGTCGAGAGCACGTTGTGCTCCGGGCCGGTGGCGCGGATCGCAGCGAAGGTCATCTCCCACGAAACCTTCCCAGTGTGGATCGGCGCGAAGCAACGCTCGAGCAGCGCACCGCGCGCCGCGAGCGCACGCTGCTCGTCGACGGGGACGCCCTGCGTCGGGTAGTCCGGGTGCGTGACGACGACCTGCGTCACGCCGGTGTCCAGCGCCTCGTCCACGACCCGGTGGATCTCCGCGCGCCCGAGGTGGCCTGTCGCAAGCACGAGCCCGTGGCGGGCAACGACCTCGAGCACCGGCGCGAGCTTGCCGTCGAGCGGCACCGGGCCGCCTGCGACCCCGGCGGCCTCGAACTCGTCCTGGATCTTGCGCCACACCGGCTGCTTCGCAGGCTTCGGCCCCTCTTCGCTCGCCTCGTTCTCGGCGTCGACCGTCGGCAGCCACACGATGCGCGCGCCACCGCGCGCCGCGATCTCGACCGCCTGTGCGTTCAGGCCGCCGACGCCGGCGTTGAGCGTGATCGAGCCGAGCGCGCGCACGCCCGGCACCGCCGCGCGCACGACGGCGGCGCGCTCGGCGGTCGGCGCGTAGTGCGACTTGAGCACGAAGCCCGCCAGGCCGAGCTCGGCGAAGCGACGCGCGAGCCCGAGGTCGTCGATGCGCCGGGTCGCGAGATCCGGCTCGACGTGCACGTGGAGGTCGTAGGCGCCGCGGACGAGCTCGCGCGCGCGGGCGGAAGGCTCAGTGCCCTGCGGCGGCAAGCAGCGCATCCTCCTCGGGCACCGGCGGCGAGCCCTTGATGTGGAAGCTCGCAACGGTCTGCATCCCCCACGCCTGGCCCTTCGCCCGCTCGGCCTGCGACCACACGACCGCTTCGTGGTCGGGCGCGTAGATCAGGTACCCGCCGGAAGCGATCTCGATGCGATTGCCACCCGGCTCCCACGTGTAGAGGAAGAACGTTTGCTGAATCGCGTGCTTGTGCGGGCCCGACTCCATCACGATCCCGTGCTCGAGGAAGATGTCGGCCGCACGCAGGACATCTTCGCGCTGGTCGACGAAGAACGCGATGTGGTGCAGGCGGCCGCGCGTGCGGGTCTGGTCGCGTGTGTAGGTGACGTCGTAGGACTTCTGGTTCGACGCGAGCCACACACCCGCTTCGGTNNGCCAGGAAGTTGACGTGATCGAGATGGCGGACGCCGACACCGCGGCCCGGGTAGCGCTGCGGCTGGTTCTTCAGCGCGGGGCGCAGCTCGGGCGGCGCCTGGTAGCGCTCCGATTCGTAGAAGAGCTCGAACCGATGGCCGTCCGGATCGAGAAAGCCGTACGCGGCGCCGTGCCCGATGTCGCCGTCGGCCCACTCGCCGTCGACTCCCGCCGCTTCGAGCGCGGCGACGCGGCGCGCGAGCGCCTCGGGGCTGTGCGTGCGGTAGGCGATGTGCCCCACTCCCGACTGCGCAGCGGCGGTCAGCTTCAGCGACGAACGCTCGTAGTCGCCGAAGCCGCGCAGGTAGACCGAGTCGCCGCGCTCGCCGGCAACCTCCATGCCGAGGATCTCTCGGAAGTACGTCAGGCTCTCGTCGGGCCTCGGCGTCAACAGCTCGACATGCGAGAGGTGCGCGAGGTCGCGGACGGGCTCGGTCAGGACAGATACCCGCGTGTGTCGGCGTGCAGATGCTCGGCGAGGCGGCTCGCGAGCGCCATGATCGTGAGCGACGGGTTGACCGAGAGCGTGCGCGGCACGACGGAGCCGTCACCGACGTAGAGCCGCTTGACGTCCCACGACTGGCCGTCCGCGTCGACGACCGAGCGCTCCGGGTCGCTCCCCATGCGGCACGAGCCCTGCTGGTGCGTCGTGATCAACCCGGTCCAGCGCACGCTCGAGGCGCCCGCTTCGACAAGTACGTCGCGCGTGAAGTCGAGTGCGCCGGCCATACGCGCGTTCTCGGCTGCGGTGAACGACGCCTCGTAGACATCCTGGCCGTTCTCGTCGAGCTGCACGCTGCCGTTGTTGTCGTCGCTCACCATCACGAGCAGCCCGATCCAGCGCCGGAAGGCGCGCAGCGCCTCGACGAGGGCGGGCCCGTAGAGCGGGCCGTTCTCGTCCTCGAGCGTCGTTGCAAAACCGATCGGGTCCTGGATCGTCGTCGCCTCGATCACGAAGCCGCCGTCCTCGTCGTGCTGATGGCCCATCGCGTGCGCCGTGATCGGGTAGACCATGTGATTGTCCTGCGGCTCGTCGAAGAGGCCGTAGACGAGCCGCGCCGGATGAAAGCCGAGGTTGCGGCCGACGAGCCGGCTCGATGGGCTGTCTGGAAGCCCCGACCGGAGCAGAAGCTGGGGCGTGTTCAGCGTCCCGCCCGCGACGACGACCGCGCCCGCGTCGACGCGCGTCAGCGCCCCGTCGGGACCGACGTACTCGACGCCAGTTGCCTCGCCGTCTTCGATCACAACGCGCTCGACGTGCGAGTCGGCGCGCAGCTCGAGCAGGCCGGCCGCCAGGGCGTCCGCGATGTAGGTGTTCTGCGTCGACTTGCCACCGTTCGTCGGGCAGCCCTGGAGGCACGAGCCGAGGTTGACGCAGTTCGAGTCGGTGTAGGAGCGAACCGCTTCGAGCGGCGCACCCAGCGTGCGGAACGCGGGCTCGACCTTGCGCACGCTCTTCGACCAGTCGCTCCGCTCGCGGACGCCGAGGCGCTGCTCCACACGCTCGTAATGCGGGGCAAGGTCGGACGAGTCCAGCTTCAGGCCGCTCGCTTCGTCCCACTTCGCGAGGTCCGCCGGGTCGGCACGCAGCGCGACCTTCGTGTTGATCGTCGTGCTGCCGCCGACGCAGCGNNTCGTGCGCCGCTTTCGCCTCCCAGCGCGTGAAGTCGGCCGCCGTCTTGTGCGGCCCGGTCTCGAGCAGGAGCACCTTCCGGCCGCGCTCCGCCAGCTCGCCGGCGATCACTCCCCCGCCCGCGCCCGAACCGACCACCACAACGTCGTAACGCTCGCTCATGAGATCCCGAGGTAGGACCAGTCCTTCGCCAGCCGGGTCGCTTGTGGAGTGTTGAAGTCGATCTCTGCCCACGCGCCGGTCGCATCCACGCCGGGCGCGACGAAGTCGCTGTAGAACGCCTCGATCGCGAGTGCGCGCACGTGCAGGAACCCCGGCGTGCGCGCGTGCTCGGCGAGGTCGGCGCCCGCCAGCGTGGAGAACGCGTCGAGCACCGCGGCGCGCGTGCCGTCGTCCATCCGCGCGAGCAGCGCGTCGATGTAGACCGCGGGCTGCACCCGGGCGGAGCCGGGGACGATCGCGTCGCAGACCGATTCCACCATCCGCGCCGTCTCGAGATCGAGCACCTGAAGGCCGGGCATACGGCGATGATAAATCAGGCAGACTGATATAGGCAATCGCCCCACCTTTGAGATGACCCGTTTTCGCGAACAACTCACACGCCCCGGCGCATTCGTCGTCGCGGCCGAGCTGGTCACGAGCCGCGGGCTGATCACGGCGGACTCGAGCCGCAAGGTGCTGGAGCTCGCGCGCGAGCTCGCCGCGGAGCCACGCGTCGACGTGCTCTCGATCACCGACAACCCGGGCGGCCACGCCATGCTCGCGCCCGACACGCTCGGCACCGACCTCGTCTCGCGTGGCCAGGAGGTGATCATCCACCTCTCCTGCAAGGACTGGAACCGCAACGCCCTCGAGAGCCGTGGCTGGAAACTCGGCTCGGAGGGCTTCGACAACGTGCTCGCGCTCTCGGGCGACTATCCCGTCACCGGGCACAAGGG
>PLDP01000171.1:0-661 GCA_003136795.1 Actinomycetota bacterium | reverse complement strand
TTTCACGCGGGCAGGATTCCGGGCGTCGTCGTCACCGAAGAGCTGCTCGCGCTCGTCGAGCGTCAAGCGGCGAGCCCGGACAAGGGCCGCGCCTTCTTCGTCGAGCTCGCCGCCAAGCACGTCGCCGTCTCGCGGGGGCTCGGTTTCGCCGGCGTCTACCTCGGAGGACACATGCCGGCCTCAACGTTCGCCGAGATCCTCGATCGTGCGGAGTCGTTCGCGCCGGATGACTGGCGCGAGCTCGCGCGTGAGATCCAGTACCCGTTCGCCGACGAGTTCTATTTCTTCGAGCCCGACCCGGAGACGAAGCTCTCGTCGGACGAGGTCAACGCGGCGTACCTCGAGTCGAAGAGGCAGCGGAAGACCGAGCTGCGCGTGCCACTCAAGTACCGGTTCAGCCGGCGGCTGCACGCTGCAGCCTTCGAGCCGGACGCGCCGCTCTTCGCCGCCGGNNCCTACGTCTGTCCCGAGTCGCTCTGCGCGAAGAACCAGCGCAACGGGCCGTGCGGCGGCACGCGCGAGGGGCTGTGCGAGGTCTACGACACCGAGTGCATCTGGTCGCAGGCCTACGAGCGGCTCAAGGCCTACGGCGAAGAGGAATCGATGCTGGACGGCCCCCCGATCGTCAAGGACAACGCGCTGGCCCGGACGAGCGCGTGGG
>PLDP01000267.1 GCA_003136795.1 Actinomycetota bacterium | reverse complement strand
CCGCAGCGGGCGGATCCAGCTCCTGTGCCCTGCGGCCCGCACGGGCGAGATCGATGTGCATCTCGGCGACGTCGTCGGTGTCACCGGCAAGCCGACGAAGTCGCGCCGCGGCGAGCCCTCGCTCGTCGTCGACGAGCTCGTGCTGCTCTCGCGCAACCGCTCGCCGCTGCCGGACACCTTCCACGGCCTCACCGACATCGAGCAGCGCTATCGCAAGCGCTACCTCGACCTGCTGATGAACGAGGAGGTGCGCGGCGACTTCGCGTTGCGTTCGCGCATCGTCACCGCGGTCCGCCGCTACCTCGACGGTGAAAGCTTCCTCGAGGTCGAGACGCCGATCCTCCAACCGCGCTACGGCGGCGCATTCGCCGAGCCGTTCGTCACGCACCACAACGAGCTCGACCAGGACCTCTACCTGCGCATCGCGACCGAGCTCTACCTCAAGCGGCTGATCGTCGGCGGTCTCGAGAAGGTCTACGAGATCGGCAAGGACTTCCGCAACGAAGGCGTCAACTTCAAGCGCAACCCCGAGTTCACGATGCTCGAGTGGTATGAGGCCTACGCGGACTACCAGGACACGATGCGCCGCATCGAGAACCTCGTTGACTACGTCGCAAACGAGACGCTCGGCACGACCAAGGTGACGTTCAAGGGCCACGACATCGACCTGAAGGCGCCGTGGAAGCGCGTCAAGCTGATCGACGAGCTGCAGGAGTTCGACCTGTGGACATCCGACTACGACGATCTGAAGCAGCGGCTGGAATCGCGCGGCGTCGACGTCTCGCAGGACAAGACGTGGTCTCAGCTCGTCGACAAGGCGGTGACGTCGTACATCGAGCCGCGCCTGATCGAGCCGACGATCCTCTACGACTATCCGATCGAGCTCTCGCCGTTTGCGCGCGTCACCGACGACGATCCGGAGATCGTTGAGCGCTTCGAGTTCTACATCGGCGGCATGGAGCTCGGGAACGCCTTCTCGGAGCTGAACGACGCGGAGGAGCAGGCGGCGCGGTTCGCGCTGCAGGCCGCGGAAGGCGCAGGCGGCAACGTCGAGGCCGAACAGGGCGACCCCGACTACGTCGACGCGCTCTCGTACGGGATGCCGCCCACGGGCGGGCTCGGCCTCGGCATCGACCGGCTGGCGATGGTGCTCGCCGGCAAAGACTCGATCCGGGACGTGATCCTCTTCCCGGCCCAGCGCGAACGTTCGAAGCCGTGAGCCGCGTCCGCATCGTCGGCGCTGCGGCGGTCGCGGTCGCGCTCGCCGGCGCGATCGTCGGGTACTCCGGCACCGGCTCGCATCGCGCCGTGACGACGCTCGCGATCCAGCGCGGCGGGGCCCCGGCGGTCGTGCCGTCGGTGGTCGCCCTCGCACAGACCTCGGTGCTGGCCGAGAACGTCGCGCAGGAGACGCACGTGCCGCAGGCGACCGTGGCGGCGCACCTGCACGCCCGGGCGCTTCCGGGGACGGCGCTGATCGAGCTCAGCTACGACGACCCGTCGGCCGCGCACGCCGCCCAGCTCGCCCAGCAGGCGGCCTCGACGCTCGAGTCGCTTGTCGCCTCCCGCTTCAGCGCGCTCTCGGTAGGGGTCGTCGATCCCGCCCATCCCGTCGGGGGCAGGCGGCGGCCGGTGCTCCGGGACACGCTCGTCGGGGCGCTGCTCGGCCTGCTCGCCGGGGCCGCGCTGCTGGCTGCCCGCACGAGGACGCCTCGCACCAAGAGGNNCCAAGAGGATGCCCCGCGCCAAGGTGTCTGACACCGTGGTGTCAGACACCCCGTCGGCCCGCCCGCCCGAGCCCGAGCCCGAGCCCGAGCCGGAGCCGGAGCCCGAACCGGAGCCGGCGCCGGTCCAGCTGGGCGAACTGGCCGACCTGCGCGTCGCCCTGGAGGCCTACGGGGCCGAGTTCAGGCCCGACCAGGTGGCCGAGTGGGAGGCGTTTCTGGACGCGCTCGCGCCCCATCTCGTCGACGGGGAGCTCCCCCCGAGCGTGGCCCAGGTCGCGGACGAGGTCTTCGCCCCACTGCGCGAACGGCTCAAGCGGCCGCCGGTCTGACCGATAATCCCCCAGGAGGGCCACGGCGGCACCCCCGAGGAGGGGAGTACGATGGGCGCCTCGGAAAAGGGCAATCGTTTTGCGCCGCTGCAGGGCGGCAGAGAGGTCTCACTTGTTCGAACGGTTCACTGAACGGGCTCGCCAGGTCGTCGTACTCGCCCAGGACGAGGCGCGCGCTCTCAAGCACAACTACATCGGTACCGAGCACATCCTGCTCGGCTTGCTGCGCGAGGAAGAAGGCCTCGCGGCGCGTGTGCTCGAGTCGCTCGACATCACGGTTGAGGAAGTCCGTGCCCAGGTAGCGAGAATCGTCGGCCAGGGTGACGAGGTCACCACGGGCCAGATCCCGTTCACGCCGCGAGCGAAGAAGGTGCTCGAGCTGGCGCTGCGCGAGGCGCTGTCGCTCGGCCACAACTACATCGGCACCGAGCACATCCTGCTCGGGCTCGTGCGCGAGAACGAAGGCGTTGCCGCGCGCATCCTGCTCGATTTCGACGCCGACGCCGAGAAGATTCGCAATGAAATCATCCGCATGCTCTCCGGCCCGGGCCGGCGGCAGGGCGGCGCAGCCGGCGCGTCGGGCGACAAGGGCAAGAGCTCGAAGCTGCTCGACCAGTTCGGCCGCAACTTCACGAAGCTCGCGAGCGAGGGCAAGCTCGATCCCGTCGTCGGCCGCCTGAACGAGATCGAGCGGATCATGCAGATCCTCTCGCGCCGCACGAAGAACAACCCGGTGCTGATNNTGATCGGCGAGCCCGGCGTCGGGAAGACCGCCGTCGTCGAGGGCCTCGCGCAGCGCATCTCCTCGAACAACGTGCCCGACCTCCTGAAGGGCAAGCAGATCTATAGCCTCGACCTTGCGGCGCTCGTCGCCGGGTCGAAGTACCGCGGTGAGTTCGAAGAGCGCCTGAAGAAGGTGATGAAGGAGATCACCCAGCGCGGCGACATCATCCTGTTCATCGACGAGCTCCATAATCTCGTCGGTGCCGGCGCCGCCGAAGGTGCGATCGATGCCGCCTCGATCCTCAAGCCCGCCCTCGCCCGTGGCGAGCTGCAGACGATCGGCGCGACGACGCTCGACGAGTACCGCAAGTACCTGGAGCGCGACGCCGCCCTCGAGCGGCGCTTCCAGCAGATTCGCGTCGAGGAGCCGACCACCGACGACACCGTGCAGATCCTGCGCGGGCTCCGCGACCGCTACGAGGCGCACCACCGGTGCAAGATCACCGACGAAGCACTTGAAGCCGCAGCCACCCTGGCGGACAGATACATCCAGGACCGCCACCTGCCGGACAAGGCGATCGACCTGATCGACGAGGCCGCGTCGCGCATGCGCATCAAGACGATGAGCGCGCCGCCGCGCTACCGCGAGCTCGAGGAGGAGATCGAGAAGGTCCGCAAGGACAAGGAAGCCTCGATCGAGAACCAGGAGTTCGAGAAGGCCGCATCGCTCCGCGACAAGGAGCGCAAGCTCACGCAGAAGAAGCGCGAGCTCGAGGAGCAGTGGCGGGCCGAAGAGCAGACCGAGCAGCCCGAGATCGGCGAGGAAGAGATCGCCGACATCGTCTCGATGTGGACTGGCATCCCGGTCTTCAAGCTCACCGAGGCAGAGTCGCAGCGGCTCGTCCGCATGGAGGAGGAGCTGCACAAGCGCGTGATCGGCCAGGACGCCGCGATCATCGCCGTCTCCAAGGCGATCCGTCGCGCTCGCGCCGGGATCAAGGACCCCAAGCGGCCGACCGGCTCGTTCATCTTCCTCGGGCCGTCAGGCGTCGGGAAGACCGAGCTCGCCCGCACGCTCGCCGAGTTCCTGTTCGGCGACGAGGACGCGATGATCCAGATCGACATGTCGGAGTACATGGAGAAGCACGCCGTGTCCCGGCTCGTCGGCTCGCCTCCGGGCTACATCGGCTACGACGAAGGCGGCCAGCTCACCGAGGCCGTGCGCCGCAAGCCTTACTCGGTCGTCCTGTTCGACGAGATCGAGAAGGCGCATCCCGACGTGTTCAACATCCTGCTGCAGATCCTGGAGGACGGGAAGCTGACCGACTCGCAGGGGCGCAAGGTGGACTTCCGGAACGTGATCGTGATCATGACGTCGAACATCGGCTCCGCGTCGATCTCGAAGAACGTCTCGCTCGGCTTCAACATGTCGAACGAGGACGGTCTCACCTACGACGACATGAAGTCGCGCGTGATGGGCGACCTGAAGAAGGTCTTCCGCCCCGAGCTCCTGAACCGGATCGACGAGATCATCGTCTTCCCGAAGCTCGCGAAGAACGAGATCCTCCAGATCGTCGACCTGCTCATGAACCGCCTGCGCGTGCAGATGGCCGAGCACGAGGTGACGATCGAGCTGACGCCGGAGGCGAAGGACCTGCTCGTCGAGAAGGGCTGGGACCCGGCGATGGGCGCCCGCCCGCTGCGCCGCGCGATCCAGCGCTACATCGAGGACCCGCTCGCGGACTTCGTCCTGGGCCGGCAGCTCGAGCCGGGCTCGACGATCCTCGTCGCCCGCAAGGACGACGAGGAGGTCGACATCACGGTCGTGCCGCCCGCGCCGCCGGAGCCGGTTGGCGTCGCCGCGACGCCGGACTCGCCGGCAGCCGAAGAGGACTGAGCTGGTGTCTGACACCTTTTAGGTGTCAGACACCTCTTCGAGCTGCCAGACGTCTCCACGTAGGAGCGGTACCTCGGTGCCGTCTCGCAGCACCGCGTCGACCGACACCTCGGGCCCGCCGATCATGAAGTCGGTGTGCACCGTCGAGACGTTGACGCCGTCGATCACGCCGCCCTCGACCGCCTCGGCGTAGGCGCTGCCGTAGGCGACGTGGCAGGTCGCGTTCTCGTCGAACAGCGTGTCGAAGAACGTGACCCCCGTCTTGCCAATGCGTGAGCTTCCGTCGACGAGCGCGACCTCGCCCAGGAACGGAGCGCGGTCGTCGGTCTCGAGCTGGCCGCGGATGACGTCCTCGCCCTCGCCGGCACGCACCTCGACGATGCGCCCGCCCTCGAAGCGCACCTCGAGGCCCTTGACGATCTGCCCGTACAGCGCGAGCGGGCGGGTCGAGCGCACGACGCCTTCGGTGCGGCGGTAGTCCGGGGTGGTGAAGACCTCTTCTGTCGGCATGTTCGCCACGTACGTGATGCCCGCGGCGGTCACAGACTCGCAGCCCTGCCACCGCGACTCGGGCAAGAGGCCGATCGTCAGGTCGGTGCCGGGGCCGGTGAAGCGCAGGCGGTCGACCTTCAGCGCGTCCAAGGCACGCGCGCGGCTGCCGATGCGCCCGACGTGGTCGCGCCACGCGGCGACGGGATCGTCTTCGTCGAGGCGAACGCAGAACTCGACGAGCTCCCAGAGCCGGTTCGTGTCGGGCTCGCCGAACATCTGCTTCGCCCAGCCCGCGTTGGGCACGCCGACGACGGTCCAGTTGTTCAGCTGCTCGTTGACCTGGCGGTTGTTCTCGTGTGCCAACTCGAGCATCCGCGCCTTGCCGACGCGCTCGCCCGGCAGGTCTGCGAGCAGCTCCGGTTCGGCGTCGCCCGTCAGCGCCACCACCGCGGCGCGCTCGTCGCCGACCTCGACGGCGCGCTCGAGCAGCCACGGGGGCGTCCACGAGAGGACGTCCTCCGCTGCGTACTCGATCAGCGCGCGGCGGAGATGCTGGTCGGTGTAGTAGACGTCGACGTACCGCGCGCCCGCTTCGTAGGCGGCGCGCGTCACCGCGCGGGCGACGGGCGCGTGCTCGACGCGCGCGAGCACCTCCACGAGCTGCCCCGGCTGGACGTTCGCCCCGACCCGCACAGCAAGCTCCGCGTAACGCGCAAGACGTTGCTCGTGCGTTACTCCGGCAGCTGCCACGCGTCTTCCCGGAGGATCGGAACGACCTTGCCGTCCGTCGTGATCCCGTCGACCTCGAGCTCTGGGCCGCCCACCATGAAGTCCGTGTGCACGGTCGCGACGTTCATCCCCTCGCCGGGCTCCCCGTCGAAGACCTCGGGGATGCCGAAGCCGTACGCGATGTGGCAGGTCGCGTTCTCGTCGAAGAGCGTGTCGAAGAACGTGATGCCCGTCTGCCCGACCCGCGAGGTGCCGTCGACGAGCGCCACCTCGCCGAAGTAGGGCGCGCGCTCGTCGTTCTCGAGCTGTCCGCGCACGATTCCCGCGCCGCGGTCGGCGTCGACCTCGACGATCTTCCCGTCTGACACCGTCAGCCGCAGGCCCTCGATCACCTCGCCGTTCAGGGCGAGTGGCCGGCTCGAGCGGATCGTGCCCTCGGCACGACGGGAGTCAGGGGTCGTGAAGACCTCTTCGGTCGGCATGTTCGGGACGTACTCGACGCCGTCCCTCGTCCGAAAGAGCGCCGACATCCAGCGTGCGTTGTCGAGCAGGCCGATCCGGAAGTCTGTCCCGGGCCCGCGGTAGTGGAGAGCGTCGAGCCGAAGCTCGGTCAGCTTCGCGCCGCGCGCCTCGAGCCGTTGCATATGGTCGCGCCAGGCGGCGACGGGGTCGGGCTCGTCGAGCCGTGTGCAGGCTGCGACCGCCTCCCAGAGGCGCTCGAGGTCGGGCTCGCCGAAGACCTTCTCGGCCCAGCCGGCGTTCGGGGAGGCGACGATCGTCCAGTTGACGCTCCGGTCGACGAGCTGCTGCCGGTAGATCTCGGTGATCCCCTTCATGCGTGCGCGGCCGACGCGCTCGCCGTCGAGGTCCGACAGCAGGTCGGGCTCCGGATCGCCGGTCGTCGCAATCTGCGCCTGGCCGGTGCTGCTCTCGGCGAGCGTCTTGACCCAGTCGGGCTCGTAGGTCAGGGCCTCGTCGGGGCCGAGTTCGATCATCGCCTTGCGCACATGCTGGTCGCGGTAGTGGACGTCGACGTAGCGTGCTCCCGCGGAGTAGGCCGCCCGCGTGATCGCCCGGGCGAGCGGCGCGTGCTCGATCTGGGAGTTGACGAAGACCGTCTGTCCCTGCTGCACGTTTGCGCCGACCCGCACGGCGAGCTCTGCGTATCGCCGAAGTCGTTCGTCTACAGCTGCCATACGTCCTCGCGCAGGATCGGCACGGACTTGCCGTCCGCGGTCACGCCGTCCACCGCCACCTCGGGGCCGCCGATCATGAAGTCCGTGTGCACCGACGAGACGTTGATCCCGCGCTCGCGCAGCTCTTCCGGCGTGAGGCCCTCGAGGCCGTCGATCCCGAACGTCACGGCCGAGCCGTAGGCGATGTGGCAGGTCGCGTTCTCGTCGAAGAGCGTGTCGAAGAACGTGATCCCCGTCTGCCCGACGCGCGACTCGCCGTCGACGAGCGCGACCTCGCCGAGCCGCTTGCCGAAGCCGTCGACCTCCATCTGGCCGCGCACGGCGTCGGCGCCCGTCGAGGCCTTCACCTCGACGCACTCGCCGTGCTCGAACCGCACCTCGAGGTCGCGGACGATCGTGCCGCCGAGCGACAGCGGACGCGTCGAGCGCACCACGCCGTCGGTGCGCCGCGAGTCGGGGCAGTTGAACACTTCCTCGGTCGGGAGGTTCGGCACGTGCTGGATGCCGTCGACGGTCGAGAGGCCGCCGCCCGACCAGCGCGAGCCGGCGATCAGCCCGACCGTCAGGTCGGTGCCGGGGCCCGTGAACCTGATCGCGTCGAAGGCGGCGGTGTTGAGCTGGTCGCAACGGGCGCGCAGCCGCTCGACGTGCAGGCGCCAGGACTCCACCGGATCCGGCTCGTCCAGCCGCACCGAATGGGCGACGGCCTCCCACAGCCGTTCGAGGTCGGGCTCACCGAAGACCTGCTTCGCCTGCCCCTCTGTGGGGAATGCGGCGATCGTCCAGTTGACGGCCCGCTCGTTCTGGGCGCGCAGTTGCCGCTTCATCGCCTCGACGGGCCGGGCCCTGCCGACGCGTGTCTGATCGAGGTCGGCGAGCAGCTCCGGCTCGGGGTCGCCGGCGATCATGATCAGTGCGCCGCGGTCGGCGAGCGCCTCGGTGCGTGCCATCAGCCACGACGGGCTCTCGGTGAGATCTTCTTCGCTCGCATGCTCGATGAACGAGCGGCGGAGGTGGTTGTCGGCGTAGCGGACGTCGACGAAGCGAGCGCCCGCGGCGTAGCCGGCGCGGCCGATCGCGCGGGCGAGCGGTGCGTGCTCGACGAGAGCCGTCACGTAAACCGTCTGGCCCGGCTGGACGTTCGCGCCGACGCGGACGATCAACTCGGCGTACGAATCGAGGCGTTGTGTCATGGCTCGGATAATAGAGAAGTGGATATCATGTGTCGAGCGGGACGGTGTCCCAGGTCGCCCCCGCACCGCAGAGCCAGTTCAGGGCGTGGTGGCGCTCGAGGGCGATCGAGTGGGCCTCGGCGTGCTGCTCCGGGGCGAGGTGGCGGTAGACCTTGCCGAAGGCGCGGAAGTCGCCGCGCAGCGGCGCCGGCAGGACACCCTGTTCATAGCCCCGCATCGCCGTCGCGGCGATCAGCTGGTCGAAGGTCGCATAGCGCGGCGGCAGCTCGAGCTTGCCGGCCGCCTGCAGCTCCGTCGTTCGTGCCCGCCAGTGCCACAGGCGGGCGGAGTCGCGTTCGAGCTCGATCTCCTCGCCGTCGCGCAGCGTGCCCGCGTCCGGCTCGAGTGCGGCGACGATCTGCGGGTCGAACGGGTGGTCGTAGGCAGGCAGCTCCGCGAGCTGGACCGCCCAGAGGAGCGTCCCGAGCGCCTCGCCGCGCCAGACGGCGTCGACGACCGCCGGGTCGCTCCCCGCTGCGGGCAGGCGCGCGAGCGCGGCCTGCAGCTCGCCGCGCAGCGCGCGGCAACGCTCGACGACCTCCCCCTGCGACCGGAGCTTGCGGCGCGACATCCTCCGCAGAACCTAATTGATCAACCAGTCAGGATCTCGTCGATCTCCGCGAGCGTCTCCGCGTCGAGCTCGATGCCGCTCGCCGAAGCGTTGTCGCGCACCTGCTCGGGCCGCGAGGCGCCGACGATCGCCGAGGCGACGTTCTCCTCGCGGAGCACCCAGGCGAGCGCGAGCTGGGCCATCGTGAGCCCGAGCCGCTCCGCGACCGGCACGAGCCGCTGCACCCGCTCGAGCACGTCGTCCTCGAGCCAGCCGCCCATCATGTGGCCCATCTGCTCGCTCGTCGCGCGCGAGCCCTCCGGCGCGGGCGCGCCGGGCTTGTACTTGCCGGTCAGCGCGCCCTGGGCGAGCGGCGACCAGACGACCTGCGAGATCCCGTTTGCCGCGCAGAGCGGGATCACCTCGTGCTCCGGCTCGCGCCAGAGCATCGAGTACTGCGGCTGCGAGGAGACGAACTTCTCGAACGGCAAGTCGAGCGACGCCTGGATCTGCGGCGCGGTCCATTCGCTGAAGCCGATGTAGCGCGCCTTGCCGGAGCGCACGACCTCGGTGAGCGCCTCCATCGTCTCCTCGAGCGGCGTCTGGGAGTCGTAGCGGTGGCACTGGTAGAGGTCGACGTATTCCGTCCGCAGCCGCCGCAGCGAGTCGTCGATCTGCTTGTCGACCTGCTGCCGTGAGAGCCCCTGGTTCTCGCCCGTGTCGTCCATCGGGAAGTAGAGCTTCGTTGCGAGCACGTACGAGTCGCGTGCGCGGCTCTGGAGCGCCTCGCCCAGGAACTCCTCGGCCGCGCCACGCGCGTAGACGTTGGCCGTGTCGATGAAGTTGATGCCGACGTCGAACGCCGCATCCACGCAGGCGCGCGCCTGGTCGTCCCCGACGCCGCCCCCGTAGGTCAGCCACGAGCCGAGGCCGATCTCGGAGACCGTCAGGTCACTCGATCCGATCTGTCTGTATCTCATGGGACTGATCGTTCCAGAGTCGGCACGTCTGCCGTCGGGACCTATGAGTACCGTCACTTGCCCATGGCGAAGCCCGCGGCCGTCCAGCATGTGTGCACCGAGTGCGGGACGTCGTCCGGCCGCTGGCTCGGCCGCTGCCCCGGCTGCGGCGAGTTCGGGACGATGCTCGCCGAGTCCGTGCCCGTGCGCGGCGCCAAGCCGGTCGCCGAGCGGCGCCCGCTGCTGCGGCTCGTCGACGTCGTCGCCGAGGAGTCGGAGCGCATCTCCACCGGCGTGCCGGAGCTCGACCGGGTGCTCGGCGGCGGGCTCGTGCCCGCGTCGGTCGTGCTCGTCGGCGGCGAGCCGGGGGTCGGCAAGTCGACGCTGCTCCTGAACGCGCTCGGCGCGATCTCGCGCGAGCGGCGTGCACTGCTCGTCACCGGCGAGGAGTCGGTGGCACAGGTGAAGTTGCGCGCGGCGCGTCTCGGCGGCTGCGACGACGTCGAGATCCTCGCGGAGACCGAGCTCGACGTCGTCTGCGAGATGCTCGAGCGCGAACGGCCCGCCGTCTGCGTGATCGACTCGGTGCAGACGCTCTGGTCGCAGGAGATCGGCTCCGCGCCCGGCTCCGTCTCGCAGGTGCGCGAGGCGGCGGGGCGCTTGCTGCGCGTGTCGAAGGAGAACGGCGTCGCCACCTTCCTCGTCGGCCACGTGACGAAGGACGGCTCGGTCGCCGGCCCGCGCGTGCTCGAGCATCTCGTCGACTGCGTGCTGCAATTCGAGGGCGACCGCTACCACGCCCATCGCATTCTGCGCGCGGTGAAGAACCGCTTCGGCTCCACGAACGAGCTCGGCGTGTTCGAGATGACCGGCACCGGCCTTGTCGGCGTCCCCGATCCGTCCGAGATCTTCGGCCACACCCACGGCGGCGAGGTGGGGGCCGCGGTGACCTGCGCGCTCGAGGGCACCCGGCCGCTCCTGCTCGAGATCCAGTCGCTCGTCGCGCCCACCGACCTCGCGATGCCGCGCCGCGTCGGCACCGGCGTCGACCCCAAGCGCCTCGCGATGATCGTCGCCGTGCTCTCCCGCCATGCCGGCCTGCCGCTCGGCGCCGCCGACGTCTTCGTCAACGTCGCCGGCGGCGTCCGCATTGACGAGCCGGGGGCCGATCTCGGGATCGCCCTGGCGATCGCCTCGGCGGCGAAGGGCGTCCCGGTGCGGGAAGGTGTGGCCGCCTACGGCGAGATCGGGCTCACGGGGCGCCTCCGCCCGGCGACCCAGACCGATCGACGGGCCGAGGAATGTCGCAAATTCGGCATTTCTCTGGTTGTAGGCCCTGAGGCGGAGACGCTCAGGCAGGCCCTGGGCGCTGCTTTGGCAGATTTCGCCGACTAGCAGGCATTTTCCCGAAAATGGCGTATTTGCAGGGTTTCTGGTACCCTGTCCTTCCCGCCGGTGAGCCTTTTCGAGGCCGCCGGCACTTTCTCTGACTACAGACGGAAACCGGAGGAGCAGCTTGTACAAGGTCGGCGACAAGGTGGTGTACCCGCACCACGGTGCAGGCACGGTCGTCAAGCGCGAGAAGCGCGAGGTGCTCGGCGAGAAGCGCGAGTACCTGACGATCAAGATCCTGCACAACGACATGACCGTGAACGTCCCGGCCGACAACGCCGAGCGCGTCGGCCTGCGCAAGGTGATCGACGAGGAAGCGGTCAAGAAGGTCGTCAAGTACCTGACCTCCGGCGGCACCGAGATGCCCAAGAACTGGAACCGCCGCTTCAAGCACAACCGGGACAAGATGAAGACGGGCGACATCTACGAGCTTGCCGAGGTCGTTCGCAACCTCGCGCTGCGCGACGGCGAGAAGGGGCTCTCGACCGGCGAGAAGCAGATGTACGTCAAGGCGAAGAAGATCCTCGCCTCCGAGCTGATGTACGCGAAGAACATGAGCGAAGACGAAGCGCTCGAGTGGCTCGAGATGACGCTCACCGAGGGCGCGAAGCCGAAGCTGACCCCGGCCGAGCGGAAGGCCTCTGCCAAGAAGCCCGCGCCGGTCGCGAAGGCTGCTCCCGCTGCGAAGACGGCGAAGGCCGCGCCTGTGAAGGCTGCCGCCAAGAAGCCGGCCGCAACGGCGAAGAAGACGACGACGGTGGCAAAGAAGCCCGCCGCCAAGAAGACGGCAGCAGCGCGCTAGTGAGCNNTGGGCCGTCCTCGTCGCCGCCGGGCGAGGAGAGCGGCTTGGTGAGGACCGGCCGAAGGCGTTCGTTCGCCTCGGCGACCTGCCGCTCCTGGCGGAGCCGCTGCGGCGACTCGACGAGAGCGACTGGATCGACGCCGTCGTCCTCGTCGCGCCGCCCGAGTGGGAGGAGCCGGCGATCCTGCTCGCGGAGGAGCTCGGCGCGTCGAAGGTGACTGCCTGCGTCACGGGCGGTGAGACGCGCACCGAATCGGTGCGCGCGGGCGTCGCAGAGGTTCCCGACGACGTGGACGTGATCCTCGTTCACGACGCCGCGCGCCCGCTGCTGCCGGACGACGTGATCGGACGCGTGCTCGGCGCGCTCGGCGAGGGCTTCGACGGCGCGGTGCCGGGGCTGCCGGTCGTCGACACGGTGAAGCGCGTGCGCGACGACGCGGTGCACGAGACGCTCGTGCGCGACGAGCTCGTCACGGTGCAGACGCCGCAATGCTTCGTCGCGTCGGTGTTGCGCGCCGCCCTGCGCGGCGGCGAGGGCTCCGACTGCGCGTCGCTCGTGGAGGCAAACGGCGGCCGCATCAAGGTCGTGCCGGGCGACGAGCGACTGCTCAAGGTGACGACCCGCGCAGACCTCGACCGCGTGGCTGCATGGCTGGTGTCTGACACCGGCACGGTGTCAGACACCTCTTCGAAATGAGGCGCGTCGTCTGGTTGAACGGAGCGTTCGGCGTCGGCAAGTCAACCGTGGCGGAGTTGCTTGCCGAACGACTTGGCGACGCGATCGTTTTCGATCCCGAGTTGATCGGCGCTGGGTTGCGCGCGGAGCGGGCCGAATGGCGCGGCCTTGACGACTTCCAGGACATTCCGGAATGGCGCGATCGAACGAGGTCGGCCGTTTCGAGTGCGGCCGTCGAGCACGGCACGGTTGTCGTTGTGATGACCGTTCATCGGCGCGACTACTTCGACGAGACAGTCGGTGCTCTCCGCGACGAAGGACTCCCGCTCGACCACTTCACGCTCGTCGCTCGGCCCGAGGTGATTCGTGCGCGCTTGCTTGCACGCGAGGGCGATAACGACTGGGCGCTCGGTCGAGTGGAGCGTTGCGTGTCGGAGCTTGCCGGACCGCGGTTTGCGGTTCACGTCAACGCCTCTGGCAGTCCGGCTTCTATTGCGAATGACTTGGCGGTTCGACTTGCCTAGGCCGGACGACTTTGGCGTCAAGGTAGTCGTCTTCGACGTCGGCGAGACGCTCGTCGACGAGACGAACATGTGGACCCGGGCAGCGCACGCGGGCGGCGTGACGCCGTTCACGCTCATGGCCGGCCTCGGCGCGACGATCGCCCAGGGCCGCCACCACGACGACGTCTGGGGCCTGCTCGGCATCGACCATCCGCCCGGCACCTGGACGATGGACGATTGGTACCCCGATGCGCTGCCCTGCCTCGAGCGCCTGCGCGCGGCGGGCTACCGCGTCTGCGTGTCCGGCAACACCCCCGCGTTCGTCGAGGACGAGCTGCGGCCGCACGTCGACGCGGTCGCCTCGTCGGCGAGCTGGGGCGTGCACAAGCCCGATCCGGGGTTCTTCGCACGGGTCGTCGAGCTCGCCGGCGTGGAGCCTGGGAAGATCGCCTACGTGGGCGACCGCGTGGACAACGACGTCGGCCCGGCGATCGCCGCCGGGATGGTCGGCGTGCACATTCGCCGCGGCCCGTGGGGGCATCTGCAGTCGCCTCCACCGGAAGCGATCCGCATTCACTCGCTCGACGAGCTGCCCGAGGCGATCGCGTGAGCATCCGCGTCGGGATCGGCGTCGATGCGCACGCACTCGAACGCGGCGTGCCGCTCGTGCTCGGCGGCGTGCGCTTCGACTTCGATCGCGGTCTCGCCGGCCACTCCGACGGCGACGTGCTCGCACACGCGCTCGTCGACGCCGTGCTCGGCGCGGCCGGTCTCGGCGACATCGGCTCGCTCTTCCCCTCCGACGACGCGCGCTACCACGGCGCCTCGAGCCTCGACCTGCTGCGCGAGGCCTACCGGCAGGTCAACGAAGCGGGCTGGACGCTCGTCAACGCCGACTGCATCCTGATCGGCGAGCAGCCGCGCATCGCGCCGCACCGCGAGGAGATGCGGCGGTGTCTGTCGGAGGCGCTCGGCGGCGGCGAAGTGAACGTGCGCGCGACGACGACCGACCACCTCGGCTTCACCGGACGCGGCGAAGGGCTTGCCGCGCACGCGGTGGCGCTGCTCGAGCGGGCGTGATCGAGCTCGTTCGCTACGCCGACCGTCCCGATCTGCGCGAGCGTCGCACGGACGAGCTGAGCGACTTCCCCGAGTACATGAAGCACAACGCGATGAGCTGGCGCTACTGGCGACGGCTCTACGACGACTTTCCAGCGTTTCAGCTCGCGGCGGTCGACGGCGACGAGCTCATCGGAGAGGTGCATGCGTTGTCGCTGCCTGTGCAGGACGGCGAGCTGCCGGTGGGCTGGGACGAGGCCTTCGGGCGCGGCATGGAGGCAGGCGGCGGGAACGTCGTCTCGCTGCTGGCGATCAGCGTCACACCGGAGCGTCGCGGCCAGGGCGTGCCGCAGCTCTTGATCGGCGCGATCCGACGCACCGCGGCTGAGACAGGACACGAGAGTGTGATCGCGCCGGTGCGCCCGACGCTGAAGGAGCGCTACCCCTTGATCCTGATCGAGCACTACGTCGGCTGGCGGCGCGCAGACGGGTCGCACTTCGACCCGCGGCTGCGGACGCACGAGCGCCTCGGCGGAACGATCGTTGCGCCGGCGCCGCGTTCGATGCTGATCGAGGCGCCGGTGGCGGACTGGCAGGAGTGGACCGGCATGCCGTTCCCGGAAGACGGCACGTACGTCGTGCCCGGGATGCTCGCGCCGCTCGAGGTGCGCGGTGGCGTCGGCACGCACACCGAGCCGAACGTCTGGGTGAGGCACGAAGTTCTCTAGAGTCGGTCGAGATGAACGTCGCGCTGCTGCCGTTTCTTGCGATTTCGATTCTGCTGATCCTCATTCCCGGCCCCGACACGGCCGTGGTCACCAAGCACGCGCTGCTCGGCGGTCACCGGGCGGGCGTCCAGGCGTCGATCGGGGTCGCGATCGGACTGACGGTCTGGACGGTCGCTGCTGCGCTCGGGATCGCCGCGCTGCTCAAGGCCTCTGCGATCGCGTTTCTCGTCCTGAAGATCGCCGGCGCGCTCTACCTCACGTGGATCGGGGTGCAGATGCTGCGGGCTCGCAACCAGCCGGGCGGTGTCGCCGGTGGGCGGTCTGCGAGCTCCGCGAAGGCGCTCCGCCAGGGCTTCCTCAGCGATCTCGGCAACCCGAAGATCGCTGTCTTCTTCACGAGCTTCCTGCCGCAGTTCGTGCACGGGAGCGGTGCGGTGCTGCTGCCGCTGCTCGTGCTCGGTTCGATCTTCGCGGTGTTGACGCTGCTCTGGCTCGCGGCCTACGCGGTGATCGTCGGCCGGTCGACGGCGCTGCTTCGCCGGCCGGGCGTGCGCAAGGCACTCGACCGCTTCACGGGTGTCGTGCTGATCGGCTTCGGCATCCGTCTGGCGTTCGAACGCCGCTGATCTCACAGTTCGGCGTGGACGGCCGTTTTAGAGTTGAGCCATGCCGAGCCGCGCCGTCGAAACTCCCATCGGAGCCCTTGGGCTCCTCGCCACCGAAGGCGGCCTGGCCGGTGTGCGCTGGTCGGCGCAAGGGCTGCCGGACGACCGGGGCTTCGCCGTTCTCGACGACACAGCCGCGCAGCTCGAGGCGTACTTCGCGGGCGAGTTGACGGAGTTCGACCTGCCGCTCGACCTCGGCGGCACCGAGTTCCAGCGTCACTGCTGGCTCGCGCTCGCGACGATCCCGTATGGGCAGACCGTGAGCTACGGCGAGCAGTCGCGGCGGATCGGGCTGGGGCCCGACAGCGCGCGTGCGGTCGGGGCGGCGAACGGTCAGAACCCGCTGCCGCTCGTGCTGCCGTGTCACCGCGTGATCGGCGCCGACGGCTCGCTGACCGGCTTCGGCGGCGGGCTGCACATCAAGCGCTTCCTGCTCGAGCACGAGGGCGCGCTGCTGCCGCTCGGCTAGGAGGGAAGCGTGGCGGCGCCGTCCTGCAGCACGACGAGCCCGTCGCGCGCGAGCGAGACGAGCGCGTCGCCGTCGGACGGCTGCTCGCCCGCCGCGACGGCGCGCAGTGCAAGCGCACGCCGCTGGCGGAACGAGCCTTCGAACTTCGACTGCTTGCGCAGCGGCTCGTAGCGCCGGCCGCGCGACGGGCACTCCGCTGCGAGCGGGCATTCGCCGCAGCGCGGGATCCGCGCAAGGCAGATCGTCGCGCCGAGATCGAAGAGCGCTTGCGCGCACGAGCCGTCGAAGAGCTCACCGGTGCGCTCTTGCACGCGCCGGACGTTCGTGTCGATCGGAAGCACGTCGCGTCCGAAGGCGAAGTTGCCGACCGCCGCCTCGGTGTAGGGGCCGACGCCGGGGAGCTCGGTCAGATCGTCCGGCCAGCCGTGCGCGGCGACGTGCTGCGCGGCGCGGTGCAGGCTGACCGCGCGCCGGTTGTAGCCGAGCCCCTGCCACTGGACGATCACGTCACCCGGCGAGGCGGCGGCGAGCGCTTCGACGGTCGGCCAGCGTTCGAGCCACGCGTGCCAGCGTGGGATCACGCGGTCGACCTGCGTCTGCTGGAGCATCACCTCCGAGACGAGGAT
The DNA here is from genome assembly GCA_003136795.1 of Actinomycetota bacterium. Taxonomy (GTDB): domain Bacteria; phylum Actinomycetota; class Thermoleophilia; order Gaiellales; family Gaiellaceae; genus PALSA-600. The sequence continues at coordinate 40,727 of PLDP01000267.1, read as the reverse complement.
CGCGTACGGGTCAGTTGTCTCGCGCCAGGGAAGAGGGCGCTTATTTTGGCTATACCAAGCCAAAAGTAGGTCTTTCATGGCCCTCAGGCTACTCGGAGCAACGGGTCGCGGCGGGGATGGAAAACGCCCGTGCGAACAGCCGTGCGAACACTTGACTGTCTAGAGGTGGCGAGAGGTGGCCAGCACGGGCGGCGTCGTCCGAGAGGGCTACCGTCGGACGCGTGACCTTCGTTGTCGGTCTCACGGGACTCCCAAACGGCGGATATGCCGCGAACGACATCCGCGTGGGCTCGTTCGCTCGCGGAGAGTTCCAGCCCTGGCTTGAGGTCGGCGTGCAGAAGGTCTATCCAATCGGTCCCTATGTCGTCGCGGGTTTCGCTGGCTCGGTCGAGCTCGGGTTCTGGGCGATCAGCGACCTTGATCACTACGTCGGTGACCCGCCGGAAGGATTCGCGGTCTACCCGAGCGTGATCGCGCGCTGGTGGTGGCGCCGCGCCCGTCGGGCCTTCTCTCTTGCACCTGATCACCTGCGAGAGCTCGGACTGAGCGTCGTGCTTGTTGGCGCGTCGCCAGAGGCGACGCCGCTCGCGGTTTCGCATGGGTTCATCTTCCGTTCCCCGACCTTCGAGCCTGAGCGGCTTGCGTTCATGACGCCAACCGGCATCGGCAGCGGAACGGGGCTTACGCAGGTGACGGAGTCTCTCGCTGAGCTTGTCGCGCCTGAGAATCTCAACGACGGGCTTCTTCGCTTCGAAGTCGGCCTCCCCCTCGGCGGCGCTGATGCGCTCGGATTTGCGCTCGGCGCTGCACTGACAGATGACCCGTCCGACCATGTGAGCGCGGAGTTCCAGGTATGGCGCGTCCGGCGCGGAGAGATCGCCGGGAATACCAACGAAGTGACCGCGCTCTCACCTGGGGCTACGAGCCGGGTGATGCCGCCGCTCGCAACCTCGTGGGCGGCGTTTCGTGACATGACGGCAAGCGCGGGTCACGACGCATCCGCGGCGATCGCCTGAGATCGAGACTCCGACGACGGACGGGAGGGCATGGACGTCCGGCAGGCGCAGCCTCCGAGCCGCCGAGATGGCTGAGCGTGAATTGGACGAGAGCCGCGCGAAGACCGCGACCGAGAATGAGGTCTGGTCGAGTTCGGACGACTTGGAAGTCGCAACACGTGGCCGGTCTGTAGAAGCATGAGGACCAATGCCACGGAGGTGAGACAGGAGCGCACCTTCCGCTCGATGCTCGCACTCGCGTTTGCGATTGCAAGCATCGTCCTCGTCGCGCCGGCCGCTTATGCGGCGACGACGAGCACCGCGCACGCTCCCGCGGCCCGGACAACCACCTCTACCTCGAACGCTGCGCAGCCGAACCACCTGAATTGGCGCCAGCCGACCTGTCGCGTCTACGTCGGGTCGGTTCTCGGAGTCGGCAGCGGTGGATGCGACGGCTATGGCGGTCCGGGCCAGGACCGGATGGTCGTGCAGTGCAACGGCTACCGCGGCACCGTCGTCTACATGTATGGCGCCTGGATGAACCGCTGGCAATCCTGGCAATACAACGTCTGGTGCCCAGGCGGATACGGCTATCACGCCGCCGCAGCCTGGTTTCAGCACCAGGGCTAGCGACTGATCAGAGCGTGGGGAACCGGACACGGTTCCCCACGCGCTCCGGCGCGGTGGAGTCTGCTCCGCGGCCCTTACGATCAATTCCATACGCATTGAGTTCAAGTTCTCCGAAGTTCTGCCGGCGGGTGACCCTCTCGCTCAATGGATCGTCAAGCTCGGGATGATCCACAACGACCTCGTGTTCGCGAACGGGAAGTTGGGGCATGTCGAGGAGCACTCGATGGAATGGTTCTACTGGTGGCGCTACGCCCTCGGCCACTATCACGAGGCAATGAACCGTCTTGCCGAGGGAAATGATGTCGCTGAAGTGAAAGCGTTCGTCGAGGGCTTGCCGGGGGAGGTGCGAGCACTCCACGAGGAAGCGCTCGCCATCCACGAGGAGATCGTCGGCCCAGTCAGCCGCGTTCGCAACGAGGCGACCTTCCACTATCCGAGTGAGCGGTCTCGGAAGGCGCTTCAGCGCGCGCTTGAGCAGCTCGCAGACGAGACCGGCGCGATCGAGGGTGGTGTAAGCAACAAGGTGAAGGATTCGCGTATGCACTACGCCGATGACGTTGTCGCCACACTGTTCTTTCAGGCGCTCGGGGGAGACGAAGAAGAGGTCGGTCAGTGCGTCGCTCGAGCCGCGGAAGGGGAGCGGAGTTTGATGCGGTTTATCAATCACGCGCAAGACATTTACTTCTCGCGCTTCTTCGAGTCCGGCGAGGCGAAGAGCGCGTAGCCGCTCGTGAACATCTGCCTTCCCGCGATTTGAGTGCGCGCCGCCGCCGTGTCGCTCGCTCGGTTCATAGACTGTGGCGAGCGCTGGCAACCTGAGGAGAGCCTCGCTACGGTCCCTTGTATGACTGAGATGTCCCCGGCGGAATACGAGGACTATGTCGCCGAGGCAATGCGCGAGAAGTTCGGCGAAGACGCGAACATCCAGCGCAACGTTCGTCTACCGAGCCGCAGTGGAGTGCGAGACAGACAGATTGACGTGCTCGTCGACGCCTCTCTTCGCGAACTCGGTGAGGTGCGAATCGTCGTTGAGGCGAAGCGCTACGGGACGCCTGTGGACGCGAAAGCGGTTGAGGCGTTTATTGGTCTCGTAGTCGATGTCGGAGCGAAGATCGGGCTTCTCGTCACGAACAACGGCTTCACCGAAGGGGCGAAGCGCCGAGCCCAGCTCGAGCGGGGGATCCATCTCGAGGTCGTGCCCATTGAGGAACTGGACGACTGGGAGCCGTCATTTCTCATCTGCCAAGCCTGTGCCGATTCCGTTGGCGAGGATTCAATGCCCGGCGGGGTCTGGCTAGATGAGCCCATTGACCTCGAGCTAGATGGGGAGGAGTGGGACACGATCGACGCGCTTGCAGGGACGTGCGACCGCTGCGGATCCGCGCACATCGTCTGCCCCCAGTGCGAGACCTTGATCATCCCTGCCGAGTGGCCCGAGGATGAGTGGATCGAATGCGATGGCGGCTGCGGGCTCATGTGGAAGCGCCGGCGAATGGCCACGAAGGATGATTTGAGCGCCCCGGAACACGCGCTTGTCACCGTGCGGCTCTCTGAAACCTGATGAATCGAGGCAATGTCAATCGCTAGTCCGGAATGGAAGCCGCTAGTTACCTTCGGTGCGACCGACGTGAGCGCCCTTGTGGTCGATGGCCAGACCAAACAGTCAATTGATGAGCTGTCGACTGCCGAGGTTGTCCTGCAGCTCGATCCCACCTTCGGCGAGCCGATCGAGCTCTTCGCCGAGGTGAAGATCGGCGCCATCGACGCCGCCGGCGAGAAGCATGAGCTGTTCACTGGAAGCGTTGTTGAAGTCCTTCCGGAGGGAGAGCTTGTCCGAGTGAGCCTTAGGACGATGCCCCAGCTCATGGAACGTATGGTCTCCCCTTTCTGGAGCCAGGGTATCGAGGCGGGCGAGTTGATCTACTCGACTCTGCGCGACTCCGGTCAGCCTGAGGAGAAGATGGTGATTCAAGGCCTTGACGAGATCGGTGAGGAGCCGATGCTCGTCGTGGTTCCTGTTCTCGGGATCGAGATCGAAGAAGAAGTCACAGTTGGCCAGGTCTCGATTGTTCCCGGCGGGAAAGCAACTGCTCCTTATCTGGAGCGTGCGGTTCTTGAACTTGTGGCAAAGCCCCTGCTCGACGCATCGGCTCATGCCGTCTTCGCGACCACCGCTCGTTTCCTGCGAGATGCCGAAGCGCAGGCCATAGAAGAAATTGACGTTGTTCTGGCCTATCTCCAGTTGACCGGACACTACGGTCTGCTCTTTCGGCCTGACGGCGAAGCGCAGAAGTTCCACCGTGACGACGCGCGTGTCCGTCCGGTTCGAGGCGAGGTGGTTGCCGTCGAGGGGCTGTCGAGCGGACGGTGTTGGGTCCGGGTTCCAGAAGACAGAACGCCACCTCTGGCCCTCGCTCTAGAGGCGGCCGCTGCTCCTCACCTCGAACGCGAACTCACGCTGGCTGAACGGCAGGCGTTAATCGCCTGGCGCCGGGCGGCAGCCGAGGGAGACCCTGTTGCTGCTGCGACCGCTCTATCTGACGCGTTGGAGTTCTACGCTGCCGGCGTGTCAGCCCCGGCGCTCTTTTCCGCTGATGAGTTGAAGTTGCTCCTAGAGAGCATCCCACCCCTTGAGTCGCACAAGGACAAAGTTGTTCGCGACATGATCAATCGACTCAATGGCGCCCCGCTAAAGAGTCGCCTCGTCGAGGCGATTAAGCGCGATGGGGCAACACTGTCTTCTTCCGAGCTCGATTTCCTCTGGAAGAGAATCCGCAGCGCGCGTAACGGCGCCGTCCACGGCAAAGGGGGCGATCCGTCGACGCTCCCAGAAATCGAACTTGCTCTGAGTCTCGTCGCACGGCTTCTCGCGCAGCGCGTCGACGCTGGCTGACGCCAGGTAGGGGACGGAAAGCATCGCCCTTCAGACAGCTGCTACTCGCCTGGCGCGAGGAACCGCACTTCATCGGGCCGGCATGTCGAGTTTGTGTAGGAGCGTGAGCAGGTTGCGCCGTGAGAGGACAACCTCGACTCGACGCTCTTCCTTGAAGTTGATGATGTGTAGGCGAGCCATGTCTTGAAGCTCGCTGGATGCTGATCATCGACCGCTCGGTACGGGCACACGGGCGGGCGATAGGCACCCTCGACAAGGCTGCTGCGACGACTGCAGACGCGTTGGTGTCGCCTAACCACGATGCGCCGAACAATTTCCGCCGGGCGCGAGGACGCTGGCCCAGGCGTATGCTCGGTTCTCCTTGAAGTGGAGAGAGGCATCGCGCCTCGTCCCCGCCAATCCGACTCAATCGACTGAGCGTTCGCCTGATCTTGGAGGTGACGCGCTAGGCGAAAGCTGCGACCGCCGCGATGCCCCCGATCGCTCCGGATGCTCCGCCGACAACCCACTTCCCAGCGCCAAGCGATTTGAGGAGCAGACCCACCAAAAACGCGACCACCGCCGCGATGCCGGCTCGAGCTGCTTCCTTGCCCCAATCCACCTGTTCCATCACTACCCTCCGATCGTTTTCCGCATTGCAATCTGATTGCTGACGCACGCTGGGCGCCCATCTGCGCCTAGCTTTCGATCGTCGCGCTACCGGCAGTTGACTTGACAGTCTCGGCGGCGCGCTTCGCGCTCTCCTTGCTGGAGAAACTCTCACCGCTGGAGGCGATCTTCTCGCCGTTACTCGCCTTGAGGCGCCACCGGTAGTTGCCGGCCGCATCGGCGTAGATCTCGAACTTCGCCATTGCCCACTCCTTTCAATAGAGGTCACTCCTCATGCAGACCACCAACCAGCACCGATTTCCAAACGCGTCCTTGAGCTCGTCATGCGAACCTGCCTAGGAGCGCTTCTGTGCAGCGACGCGCATTCGCAGGCTCGCGCCCGTGACGGCTTGGGCGATCAACCTGACGTCGGGAGTATCAGGGCTCGCCGAGTCCTCGGCGTAGGCACGCGCGACCTTGTCGTAGCGCTCGAGTAGCCGCTCGCTCGGCGCGAGCTCTCTCACAGCTTTCGTCTGCTTCTGTGGGCGCGCGTCGTCCGCTGCGTGGGTGGCCGACATGAGTGGGTCAAGGGTAGAAGTCGGGTCGGACGGCATAGGCTGTGCGACATACAGAAGCGGCTGTAGAAACTGCGCCTCTGAGCTTTTGGAGGCTCCTAGCGAGGAAATTCGTTGGTCGTTGCGGTTTGCGCGCTGGATTCCGACAGGTCGCTTGGCAAGGATGGAGGAGTGGCCGCGACGAATCCCAGATCCGCTTCCCGGCGCCTCCTTGAGGCGGCCGTGGCGGAGCGGGCGGCGCTAGAGGAAGGCCTTCGCTCGCTTGAGGGCCGACGAGCGGCTCTGCAGAGCGAGTTGCGCTCCCTCGAGATCGAGGAGCGGGAGATGCGTAGGCGTCTGCAGCTCGTCGACGAGCTCGCAGGAAGTCACAAGCCGCGCGGGCTTCGCGCCGTTCCGGAGCTACCCGCGGGAGCTACCCGGACTGTTTTGCGCGGAGCTCAGATTCGCCGCGTTGCCGTTCAGCTCGTCGCCGCCTGCTCCGATCCGCTCCGGCCGCGCCATTACACCGAGTGGTTTGACGACCTGATTCATGCGGGCTTCGCGATCGCGGGGCGCGACCCACTCGCGAGTTTTTTGACACAACTTGCACGCTCGCCCGTTGTAAGGCGGGAACCTGAGCCGGGTGTCTATCGACTCCACTACGAGGTTGTTGGTGAACTGGAGCGGGAGTTAGTGAAGCTCAACGAGGAGTTAGCGCGGTTGCACCAAGGCCAGCAGACCATCGAAGCGATCACTTCGGTTCAAGAAGAGCGTGAGCGAATCACGCGCGAGGTCGATCGTCTCGCGCGGACTCTCGCCGAGGCGACCGCCGCTCTGCACCCGCGCTAGTCCAAGCACGCGCCGATGTGTGCGTCTTCGGCGGCTCGACGTCGCCAGATCAGTGTCATCGAAGTGAATCGATCACATGCTGCGACCCCTCGGCGCCTGGGCGCGCTGCGCTGTTGACCCTCGCCTCCCGCGGCTGAGCTCACACGGGCCGCGTTAGAAGCAGACTCGCGCGGCGGCGTCGTTGCGATCGGCGAAGTGCCATTGCGAACCGCGATGGAAAACGACAGGAACGCCGGGTCTCATTTTCTCGAGAGGAATCAGAGGAGGAGATGCGCTCGATGGGAAACGACCCGACAACCACCTCGCCGCCGGCTGCCGGGGAGCACTCGCATCGCCGGAAGCCGCGCTACCTACGTAGAGGCGAAGTTGAGGCGCCTGTTGGTCTCGTCGCGCTTCTCATCGCGCTCGTCACACTCACGCACACCACTGATGGCGTCTCCCCGGCAGTTCTCTCCGGCGTTATAGCTCTCGCGGTCGCCGTGATCCTCGCTTGGGGCGCTGGCCTGCATCGCCTCCGAGGCCTCCACGACCTGACCTGGGCTTCGGCACTAGCGATTTCGATGGTCGTCACGGCTCTCATCTTGAGCCTGCTCAGCTTCCACGACGCGAGAAATCGCCAGCAGTTGGCTTCTACGAAGGACGAAATTCGCACGGCGATCCTCGGTAGCTACCAGGCAGAGCTTGCTTGGTACAAGCATCCGGCCTCGGCGAATTCGCGTGGCAACGCGGAGCCGTATTTCGTAGGCGTGTCAGATGGCGGGGAGCGTCTCGTCGCGTTGCATGCCGCGATCCATCACCTAGTTAGCTGTGGCAGGCGCATGGGAGCCACCTCAACCGGAACCACGTTCATCAAGTGGATCCAGGTTTCGCCAGACGGACGCGACGCGGCCGCCGACACGATCCAGACGCTCTTCCAGAGCGTCGAACACCGAGAAGGCTCTCGCTGGGTCGCGGTGCCACTACCGCCCGAGGACACAAACCTCGACTCGGTCGATCAGCTCTATGTCATGCGCAAGCTTGATGACAGATGGAGAGTCGCGAGCGAGCCGCAGAAACAGAACACGACTCCATGCTGAACGCGGCGAGGCGCATCCATGACTCCCGATGAATTCTTCCTCGCGCTCGCGAGCACGATCCTCAGCGTATGGGTCTGGCTTTACACCGCCGCCCTAACTTGGCTGACCCGCTGCTGGTCTCGGCTTGCGCGGAGACGGGTGCAGACCATCAGAAGCGCAGCGCGAGAACGAACGCGCAAGTCGCTGATTCGCGGGCTCGACGCGATGTTCGCCCTTGGCACCTTGCTCGCTCTCGCGCTATGCATTGTGCCTCTGCTTCTTACAGTCGCACCAGTCCTTCTGGCGATCGGCGCGCTCGAGTTCACGGCACATCTCGTCCGGATCTCGCGTTAGTCGAGGCGGGCGGCGCAGGTCGCCCGCGCACGGTTCACGCCCGTTGAGTTGCGGCGCGGAGTCGCGCGACCTCAAACGCCCGGACTCTTGCCGGCGCCGAGGCGCCGCGCGAGCGAGCTCCGCAACCCTCGGCGGCGGCCAGGCGACCGAAGAGCCGCTTCTGAAAGAGACTCGAGATCTGGCGCGGTGGGCGGAGAGGCTGCCGCGCGTTTCGCGCGGGCGTTCTCTGCCACTTCGTGCGGAGCAGTCGGGTCGACGCTCGCATCTCCCTTTGCAAGGAGCGGGCCGGCGAAAAAGCACTGCGCCTTGCAGCCATCGGTCTCTCGATCGAGGGTTCCCGTTGAGAGGTGGTAGAGCTGTGCGCCCACATCGGTGATCCCTCCGGGAGCGATCACCATCGAGATGAACTGCGAGAGCTCGAGTGAAGCGCAGCCGAGGCTAAAGGCAAAGACGTTCTCGTTCCGCTTCACGAAATGATCGTCGTTCAGCTGCCTGATGTAGGAGGGATCATCAAGACGACCCTCTCGCTCTAGCTGCACCGCGCCGGGATCGTATTGCCCGAGGCATTCAAGGCAGCGGCGGCCAGGAGCGACGATGTGCGCGCGCCAGTCAGCACCGCGCATTTTCCCCTTACGCGTCTGGGAGACGACGATGCCTCCGTCGATTACGGGAATCAAATGAGAGTAACCGGCAACATTCAACGCATAGCGCGGCCACGGTCGATCGACGCATGAAAAGAGCACATCGCAATCAAGAGCGGCCGCGAATCCCTCCGGCTCGACGACGCTCCACTCAAGCGCCTGCGCGTGGAACGCCTCAGCCGTAGCGCTCGTTTCAAGCGCATCCGCGATCGCCGCGACTTTGGCAATTCCTTCGGCGGCGTGTTCGCGGCGTGTGTTGAGAATCCGGTCGAGGTTCAAAAGCTCAACAGCGTCAAAGNNTCAAAGTCGATAAGCCGAATGTCCGCCACCCCCATCCGCGCGAGGGCTTCGACGATGATGGAGCCGACGCTGCCGAGTCCGACGACGCCGATGCGCAAACGAGCCAGATTTGCCTGAGCCTCTTCGCCCCAAGCCGAGATCGTCCGCGTTAGCTCCTCGCGAAATCGCGGCGGGGGTCTCAGAGTGGGGTGGTGAGTTACGCGCAGGCCGCTGGCGATAACTCTCACGCTCTCGCAATCCTTCCGGCTGTATGTCTGTGGAGCGTCGCGCTCCCAGAGACGGCCGCTCCAGCCACCGTCTCGCGTGGCGAGCGTCATACCGAGGAGCGGTAGGCCAGTGATCGCCCTGACGCGCGCTGCGTTGCCGCTCTCGGCGTTGATGTCATCCGGGCTCATGCCTTGCCACTCGCGTCCTCCCGGATGGGAGTGGAGGAGCGCGAGGCCTGCTTTCGCTTCAGCCGCGATTCCAGCGGCGCGGATGAGGTAGCTACCTTCGAACGACGCGTTCCCGTGCACGCGTCGCTCGCCTTCGAGTGGAAGGATCGGCGACTGAACGAGTGCAGTCAGTCGTTCGGCACCGTGGCTTGGGCGCCACAGTGCAAAGCAGACATCCTCTTGTCCGTCGGGCCGGTCTAGATGCGCGCGCAGTGCAGCGTCGGTGTCGCCTGTGAGAGCGGCGGAGAAGCTCACAGGTCAGCGAACAGACGATCGACGTGCTTCATCCACGCGGCAGCATCGCGAGTTGACGCGGCCCATGCATCGTGCGTGCGGCTCCAGTAGCGCCAGCCAGGTCCCAGCAAGGAACTTGCATCACTCACGCCTCCGTGAGGAAGAGTGCTCTCGCTGGAGATCGGACGGACATCGCTTAGGACATAGATCCCCGCGGGTGGATTGATGGGGAAGTCGTTTGGTGCGATGAAGCCCATCTCGAGCGTCTCACCGCTCCGGCTGCCGAGCTTTATCGTGTAGAGAAAGCGCACGAATCCGTAGGCGGGCGACCCCAATGCCGGCGGGACGGAATCGCCGACCTCATAGCCCTTCTCGCGCAGACCGTTTGCGAGAACCTGCGGGCCTACTTCGAGCGTCTCTTGCGAGTGGCCGCTCATGAGACGTGTGTCGGTCCGTTGTAGACCGTGACGAACTCGATCCCCTCGTGCAGCTTGATCGTCTCGGCGAGGTCCTTGTAGTCGGCTCCCGGCTTGCCGCCGTGCACGAGCTGGAGGTAGTGCGTGGCGGGATCCTCGGGGCCAAGCTTGATGATCGCCTCGACCGTCAGCTCCTTCTCACCCGTCTCGACGTCTTCGCCGTCGAGCTTGAACTTGATGGTCTTGTTCTTCGTCTCTGTCTCTTCCATGTGAGTCACCTATGTGTGTAGTCGGTTGTAAGAAGCGCGTTGCGCTCAGTAGAGATGACCCTGCGCTGGCCGTCTTTTCTAAGACGCCAGGCCGCCGTTTGCTGGGCCTCGGGGCGCTAGAGACGCTCCATCCGGCCGCCTCGCCAAGCTCCCCTGACAAGGTGCGGAACTACTGAGTGAAAAGCCGGTCTCAGCCCTCAGGGCAAGCCGCTTGCCTCCTCTCTTCACAGGCAGTGCATACTGTTGTAATCTCGCCCGATCGTGCCGCCTCGCCAGCTGGGAAGGCTTCCTTTGTCTGAGTCCGAACTTCTTCGCTGTGAGCCTTGAAATTGGCCCGCAATCGGCGTGCGCGGCTAAGAATCGACCTCACCTGTTCGGGGGAGCGGCCGTGGGGGCCGTATCTGCCGATGAAAAGTCGAGGTTCTAGTCGTAGATGACCCAGCCAGTCGTATCTCGCCGAACGTGGCAACTCGCCGATCTATCGCGCACCGTCGATGAGACGGTGCTTGCGATCGAATACGAACGCCTAAATCTCGAGGTTGCACGTCCAGCTGAGGAGCGCCATCAGCTTCAGGCTGATGCTGCCGTGATCATCAGCGCGATACTGCGACTTCTAGAGCGGGGAAGTAGCGAGGAGAAGGCCCAACTCGGCACGTCTCGAGAAGTCATCGTTCCAAGCGACATCGCCGAGAACCTCCTTCGGCGTGTAGAGGATGAGACTGCTCTGAAGCGCGATCTTGCAGAGCTCGCCCGTATCCTGCCAACCGCCGACTCGATCGACAACGACCTGCTTGAACTGCTCGACAAGGTCGCTCAGGTTGCCGACGCCGCTGCCACGACGTCGCTGCGACCGTTGATGCGCAAGTAGCAGCAAGCTCACAGCTATGGATGGCTTCATGTGTGGGGCGCTGCTTGCGGTCGCGCGCAAATGTGACCGGCTGCGCGAAGAGTTCGAGCGGTTCGTCCGCGAGCTCGACGGTAGGCCGGATGCGAAAGCTGTCCGCGCACTCGCCGCTAGGCAGGCGATGCGGATGACCAGCGAAGCGGAGGAGGCGCGTCGGCACGCTGGAGCTCTCCGCGAGATTGCCGGCAAGACTTCCGAAGAAACCATCCGCACGCGAAGCCGCGCGCAGAGCCGCTATCGGAAGTGCGCTGCCTACGGAAGGTTCGCCGAGTATTTCGTCATCCCATTCCTCCGCGGCTATGACGACGAGGCCGTGATGATGACAAAGCTTTGTCGCGAGATCGCGGAGACTGTTGCGTGGCCAAGCGATTCGTGTCCACTTGTTTCCCGCGGCGCATCGAATTACTTCCATTTCGTCGCCGAGGAAGGCGAGGAACTTATCCTTGCACCGGCTCTCGCCGGCACGACCGTGCTGCCGCTGCCGGATCTCGTGCACGAGATGGCCCATCCTGTGGTGCGGGACTCGCAAAGGCGAGAGACGATTCTCGGGCCATGGCACAGAGAAGACTTCGTCATTGAGAGGGTCATCGAGAAGCTTGGCGATGGCCGGTTCGGTAAAGCGGCAGTGCGACATTGGATCGATCACGGCTTTGAAGAGATCGCCTGCGACATCATCGCCGCCTTTGTCGCCGGCCCGGCCTACGGCTGGCAGCATGTGCGCGCGTGCTGGGGTAGGGAGGGGGACAAATCGGTCCACGAAGACGGTGATCACCACCCTCCGGATAGTGGTCGCTTTGCCGTCATCCAACTTGCTCTCGCGCAAGTCGCTGGAGAGGAAGAGCGCGCGGAGCTCACCGAAGTCTGGAACGGAGTCGTGCTCGGAGGCGAAGAGGGGGGCGAGGCGGACCTCGAGGGCTATTACCCGCTTGAGTTGATGCTCGAGTTTGCCGAGGAGGTGCTCCGCGGCTGTGTTCGGGCGGGCATTAAGCCTTACTCGGATCAGCTGCCCGCCGACGATCCTCGCTCGCGCTTCAACGATGCCTGGAAGCAGATGCGCTTCGAGCCTTTTGAATTCGATGCGAGTGAGAGGTTTATAAGTGAGAGCTGATTAGCGTTAGTTATCCTAACTCAAGGTATCGACCCCTCGACAATGGTCTACTGGGAGAGTGATACTCCCCCGCCGTGGCATTGCTCCACCTTCCATCAATCGGCGAGATCATCGAGCTTTCGGACAGGCAGACCAATTTCCGAGGCGAGCGGCCAAACCGCCCATGCCTCTGTTTCGCGCGCCGGGAAGCGAGCATCGACGTAGTGGTCATCAGTGGAGATGGGAAGCTTCAGGGGAGCGGCTACGAACTGCGGGCTAGCGCTGCCTATGGGCTTGATAGGCCGAGCTTCATCGTCGATCACGTTGCGACGATCGGTTACTTCGACGCTACCGAGGCGCCTTCACTTGGGCATCTCACGGGAGACGTGCTTCGCGACGCGCTCGACTACATCTGGGGTGTGATCGATCCATGATGAGCGACGCCGAATACGCCAAGGTGAAGCGCGAGTATCGGCGCACGCAAAAGTTCGAGCTTGTGATGCCGGTGATCGAGCAGGTGGTTGAGCGCTCGACGCGCCCGGGTCGCATTCCGGCGGCGCTCTCCTCGACCGGGCAATGGGATCCAGATTCGCGGGCCGAGGCGGCGCAGGACTGGATTGCTGGCCGGCTGCTAACACGTCCGGATGTAATGGCAGCCTTTGACTTCGCGACCAAGCCCGGCCAGTTCTACAGCTCTCTCGAGCGCTCGTTCAGGCATTTCTTGATGAACGCGGAGGAGCCCACGGAGGTGCAGAACCTTGTGGAGAAAGCGAGCGAAGTGATGCGCGCTGACCGAGATCGGTTCACCGAATGGGAGCTGACTGGCCAGGCGTGGTGGGGGCTTGGCGAGTGGCGGGAGCGTTGGCCTGATCGGCCGGAGGTCTGGGGTTCGGGCGATGACCGGCTCGTCTCGCTCGCCTGGGCATGTGGTTCGTTCGTGATCACTCGCTACCGCGCGGGCGTTAACCGCACTGACCCGGTTCTTGAGCGTGAGGAGTTGGCGAGGTTCCTCGAAGCGTTCTTTGGTCGCGTCGAACTCGCGCTCGACAACAATCGCCTGCGGGTTGTCTTTGAGAGGCGCTTCGGAGCTTCGAGAGGGTTCAAACCGGCGGAGCTATTCGATGATGCGGCGGTGGACACAAGTCGGGTCGATGCCAGCCTTGAAGATGAAGAAATCGAGGCTTACGCGGCTTTCGTGCTCGAGGAAATCTCGCCCCGACAGACAGAGGTCCTCTATCGCAAATACAACGGCGAGACGCTTCATCAGATTGCCGCCGATCTCGCGATTTCACACGGAACGGTTGACAACGAGCTGAAGCGCATCGGGGAGGTTGTTGAGAGGCTTGCCGGGGGCTATGAAAAGGAGCGTGTCTTGGAAAAGGTCTTCGATTTGCTGTCTAAATAAGAGACATGAGCGAAACAAAGGACATCACTGTCATGGCTGCATGCCCGTCTCTTGAGGAGCTTGCCTCTGGGTTGAGCGATCTAGAGGCCACTGGTCTTTCTGATCATCTTGCGAGTTGTCTGCGTTGTCGCGCTCGTGCGGAGAGTCTTGCCCGCTCAGGCGCAGCTGCCGTTGGTCCTATCGCTTTGCCCGCGCCTCTGGATCGACCGATTCGGAATATGCCTAAGCGCGTTCGCCCAGACACGCCGCTCGTGTTCGGGTCGATCTGCTCAGTCGCTTCAGATGCGCGGCCCGGTGAGCGGCTAGTCGTCGTCGTAATCGGCGGCGCCGCGCTCAAGGATCCCGAGACACAGGGTTCAGTCACGGTCGCCCCTATCTCAATTGAGCGCCACTTTGCTAGCGGATGGGATGCACTAGTAGAGATGAACGAATCAGGACTCGACTACGAGTTCATGATCGAGCTCTGGAACTACGGCCGCATCGCTCACGCTCAGCTCGACGAAAGCTTTGGGGGTTTGCACCCAGCCGCTTGCAAGCGGCTGGAGGTTCTTTGGCGTGCGGTTCGCGAAGGTGCGGGAGCGGCGCCAACTGAAGCGTGTGTCGGGCCTGCGATTCTCGATGACGAGGATCCGCGTATTGGTTTTCAGCGCGAGGAGATCGACCGGGCCGCAGCGTTCTATACCCCAGGTATCGAGAGCGTTGCTGAACTCTCCGGTTCTTTTGTTCGCTTGCTTCGCGAGCGGGATCTCGTCTCGCCAATCTCGGTCGAGGAAGGATCGCGAGAGGCGAAAGTGTTGGCGCATATCCGCGGCTCGGGGTTCATCCTCCCGCCAGATTCGAAGGCTCTTGGACGAGTCATCAATCTCCTTGCCGTCTCGGTCGAAAAGGGCACCGACGGGGGCGCGCGACTCGAAGAGGAAGCCTCGGCCTGGATTGAGAACGAGCAGCCAGAACTTCAACTCGCCGCTCGAAAGCCACTAGCCGGTCTTCGTCGTATTGGTCGCAAACTTCGACGCCACAGTGATGATGTTGAGGATTACGTGGCGACCGTGCGCGCTGCCGCCGGCAACGGCGATGAAAGAGCTGAGTAGCTAGGTGTCCTGCCTACACAGGTTGTGAACGGCTGAGGTTCTATCCGGCCCTCCTTTGAGGCTGTGGGTCTTCCCGGACTCACGCTCAAAGGAGGGCTCGGATGTATCTGCACGCTAACGCCAAGCTCGGATTGGCTGGTCGTCTCGCGTTGGTGCGCGCGATCGAGGACGGTCTGTCGTTCAGGGCTGCGGCGGCCGCTTTCAGCATCTCACCGGCGACGGCTCATCGTTGGTGGCACCGCTGGCTTGTTGCGGGTGAGGAGGCCAGGCGGAGCCTGTCCTGTTTGCTTGATCGCTCAAGCCGTCCGCTCCGGTCACCGCGGCAACTGGCGCCCGACCTCGCCGAGCGGATCTGTGCCTGTCGCCGCGAGATCGGTTGGGGTCCGCACCTGGTCGCTCGTGCGACCGGCTTCGCTCACTCAACCCCGAAAGTCCTGGGCAGTCTCCGAAGGCTGAAATCGGATAATCAGAAATTGACCACACGATTCTTCATGTCCTCCTATGGTCGCCCGACAAGAAGCCAACAAGACCAAGTGAGGACGAAATGCCAAAGAAAACCGCGAGCCGCCCCGACGTCGAAACCATCGCCCGCAGGAGCGGGCGCATCGATGAGATCGGTGACCTTCTCGAGATCTCGACGTTCGAGCCCATTGATCCCGCATCTCACCGCTACGTGTTCCTAATCGAGGCGCCAGGCGGCGAGGGCGGCCTCGTGGTCGACAGCGGCTTCGAGATGCTCGACGCGGCGCGTGAGGTTTTCCGCTATCGCGGCGACTGGGACTTCGACCCGAACCCGCCGCCGCCGATGGTGATCGATCTCGACGACGAGAAGCTCGCGGTGCGCGAGGTCACCTATCACAATGCGACCGGCATGAAGGTCGAGGGCGCCTCCTTCGCCCTCGCTCCAATGACGCCCTCGGAGCGAACCGAGAAGCTCCTCGACTGGGTCGAGTTCGGCGACGACTGAAGAAGCAGCGTGTACGATAGAACAGTGATGCCTTGCAGGACATCACTCTTCTATGCTCGGTCGACCGCGGCTCACTACCGCGGGAACTTCCAGTCGGGCTCCTCGAGCCAGCCGCCGGAGCGGAGCATCTCCCACAGCTCGTCGTAGAGCAGCTCCTCGAGCGCTATCCGAAGATCGGCTGCTCCTATCTCCGCGACTTCGGTCCCGTAGGCGCGTGCGATCGCTATCGCCGCGCAATCGCTCATCTCCTCGGCACCGGTGGCGATCCAGCCAGCAAGGGTGAGCAGGCCGGCGGGGTCGCGGCCCGCTGTCGCGGCTGCCGTCTCCGTGAGCGTCGTCCGCGCGTCGGCGAGAAGGCGGTTCCACTCGGCAAGGGCTCCCGTCTTTGCGGCTTCGTCGGTCATCTCCGTTCGAACCTAGGCCGGGTCGGGCGAAGGGCCGCCGTTTCTCTGATTCGCGACGCGATCGGACGCCCCGGTCAACAGGTGCTCTCTACAGAGCACCTGTGTTTTGGGGGCCGCCTACGTTCAGCCATGGCTCTTCCGACACTTCTCTCGAAGGCGGCCGCGGCCGAGGCGCTCGGCGGCATCAGCGTCCGCACGATCGACCGCCTCCGTGCTGCCGGCCAGATTCAGTCGGTGCAGGTCGGCGGACAGGTGCGCCTGATCGAGGAATCGATCGATGCCTATCTCGCCAGCCAAATCCCGCCGACCCCGCAGGTGATCCGCGACGAGAAATACACGCCGTCGATCGTCAAGCGCCGCCGGGCAGAGCGCCTCGCGAGGGAGGCAGCATGAGCGAGCAGCCGTCGGAGCGCGCCCTCATGAAGGTCGAGCGCCAGCTCCGCAAGCTCTCGCGCGGCAAGCAGCGCGCGGTCGGCGGCGGCGTTTACATGCGCCTCGACTCTGACGGCCGGCGCCGGTTCCAGTTTCGCCTGCGCGACAGTCTCGGGCAGCCCGGAGGGACATATGACAGCTGGGTCGAGGCAGATGAGAAGCGACGCGAGGCGACGCGCGAGTTGTCGGTGCGCCGTCAGCTTGGTGAGGATGCCGGTCCGCTTCGGTTCGAGCTACGGCGCATGCCGCTTCGCGTCTTTGCCGATGAGTGGTGGGAGACCATCGACGGACCGGCATCCTCCTACCGCGTCCTGACCGTTCGCGATTACGGCCGCTCGCTCGCACGCGACGTGCTGCCGCTCATCGGGCACTTCACCCTCGAGCAACTCGAGATGACGCCGCTTCTCGTTGACCGCTTCAAGGAGAAGCTCGTTGCACACACCGCCTATCCAGTAGGGCACCCTCGTGAAGGCGGGTTTCCCCGTGCCACGTGCGATCACGCGATCACCGTCGCAAGCTCGATCTGCCAGCACGCACTGCGGCGCGGGATCATTTCGCGCAACCCTTTCCAGGGCATCGCGCGCTTCGGGCAGGAAGGCGCACCGCATAGAGATGGAAGGCGGAGCAACTACCGACGCGTCAAGCCGACGGAAGTCATGCACCCGAACACTGTCGCGCGCGCCGCCTCCGGTATCCGCGGAACGTGGAAGCAGATCGAAGAGCGGCGCGGTGCGGTCGAGCTCCTCGGCTTCGGCGGACTTCGGCCAAGCGAGATCTGTGCGGCAACACATTCGTGGTGGCGCGACGCGAACGGCCCAAGGCGCTACATCTCCGTGACGAGTGCGATCAAGGACGTTGCCGGACTCCTCGAAGAGGAACCGCCGAAGACTGGGGCGCGAGACGTCTATCTCTTCGATGCACTCGCCTGGCAGCTCGAGCGGATTTACCAGGCGCAAGGATGCCCGCCGCTCGACTCGCTCATTTGTCCGAACCGCCGCGGGACGTTCCAAGACTGGGGCAACTGGCGCGACGACTATTGGTATCAGGCGCTTCATCGCGCGGCGCTTGCTGAGAGGGTCGCCGCGACGGCGACCGGCGCTTTCGATCCCTACATTCTCCGGCACATTCTCGCGGGTGCGATGACGCACGCGGTGCGCCCGGCGGAGTGGGGCGGAGGCACCTACTCGAGAGCGGAAGTGGCTCGACAACTCGGTCATTCCGTTCAGACACTTGATCGTGTCTACGCCGACATTCCTGGTGACCTGCACGGCATCGCCGGAATGACGATGGACGAGATGATTCGCGCAGCGCGGCGGCAGATCTGGGGAGCGCTTCCCGGCGATCTCGATTTTGAAGACGAGTTGCTCACGCTCTATGAGGCGGAGCGGATCACCGGGATCTCGCACAGGAACCTCTGTGCCCGGATCTATCGCGGTTCCCTCCCTGGGCGCGACCGGGGAGCTCGCAAAGTCATCTCTCGCTTCGACCTGCGCTGGTGCGGACTCATCGGGAACTGAGCGAGATCAGAAAGACGACGACGCCGAACGCCATAGTTACGCCACATCAACCAAAAGACACGAAAGGACGACCATGACAGCAGCACCGAACACAACGAGCGCGATGAAGAAGACGCCGAAGCCGAACAAGCAGGAGCTGCTCGCGACGGAGCGCAATGCTCTACTCGCGAGCTTGAAGAAGCGCGCGAAGACAGATGCCCGCAAGGCAATTGCTGCACTGCGCGAGGAACTCCTCGAGTTGGATGGACTCGACGAGACGACCGAGGAGTGGGGTGAGCGTGCATGTGATCTCGAAGGCCGTTTCTTCGTCCACTCCTCCGAGGTGGTGATCGAGCCAAGGTCAGCGTCCTGCGATCTAGTGCTTGTCTATGAAACCGACGATCTTGAGTATGGCCACGATCTAGACGAGTTCCGGCCTTCGTTCGTTCAGGCTGGCTACGAGCGCACGATTCTCGTGCACATCCCGGGGCTCGAGGAGGATCTGCACGCACTTGTTGTCCGCGTCCAGCAAATCACAGAGACGGTCTGAGGGCGGTGACGACAACGATGGCCCTGAGAACGATTAAACAGATGCACCAATTCGACGACGCGCTCGAGTTGATCGTCGCGCAGGCGCAGAAGGACGCGAAGAAGGGAGCCAAATGGCTTCGCCGGCAGATCGCGCGCTATCAGGCGCTTGATCCTGACGACGATGTCGCAGTTGCAATCGCCGATGCGCTCATGCTCGAGATCTATATGGGCGAGGCGTGGATCGACTCTCCCTACTGCACTCTCATCCTCAGCTACGGCGTGCGGGACTTAGCGGCCTACCGTCTCGAAGAACTGCAGCCCGCTTTCGCTGAGGTCAGCTATGCCGGGCCGACCAGAGTCTGGGCTGGGGGCGAGGTCGACGATGAGCTGCACGCTCTCTTCGTTGAAGCGCAGAAGATCGAGGGAGCCGTCATCGGTTAGGAGCAATTCGGCGCAGGTCGACAGTGGCCGTGCTGAACTGCAACCGGCTGGTTCAGCCGAACTCGGGCTTGAACTGCTCCTTCGGGAACCGGACCGTGAAAGCGAGCATCTGGTCGTCGAGATCCTTCCAGGCGTTCAGTACTTCACATGCACCGTCTACGCCATCGATGGAGATCTTGGCACCGATCTGGAGCTCCTCATCTGCATCATGCTCGTGCCAGGTGCTCTTGCCGGTCGGTGTCGTGAAGAGGACGAGGTAGCGGATCGACATCCAGGCATCTTTCCAGGTGCAAGGTCAGCGTCAATACCCATGGGCATGACCGACCGGCTCCCTACACTCGCCGGCGATGCCGCCGCGCCGGGCCTCACCTGCCAAGCCACGAACCCGTCTCGCCTACGAACGGATCACACGCGGTTTCACACAGGAGCAGATGGTAGAGCGCACGGGAATCAAGCTCGCGACCTACAGGCGGCTCGAGCGCGGCGCGCTTCCCAGCGCCCAGCACCCGAACCCCCCGATCCGCTTCATCGTGAATTGCGCGATCGTCCTCGACTGCAACTGGGAGCGTCTATGGGAGCCGTCCTGGAACGAATGGCTGGATCTCGGCGTCGGGGAACCAGATGACGGAGACCACGACGCTTGGGAGTGGATTGCTCACGAGTGGCCGCACCCTCGTGAGGATCTGCTCGATCCCCGTCCTTCGTTTCCGGACCGCGATTCGAATCCTCAGGACTCGGAGTAGCCGAATTCACGACTCGCGCAGCGCGAGCAGAAGAGAATCACCTCGTCGCCTCCGTCATCGTCGAAGGCGAGGTGTGCGCTTCCCAGCCGACGGCGTTCTCGTCGCTCAGCCGTTCGCATTCTGCGCATTCGAGCCGCATGCATCCCAGTGTTAGATGGTCGGCCAAGTGCTTCCACCCCTCGCTGACGTGGGCTAGACCGAGCGTACTCCGAGACTGCCGGCGTCGCTAGACGTTCTTCCGGTCAGGTCCAGAAGAGCCGCAAGTGCTTGCTCGTGGCGCGAGCCGCCGAGCGCAGTCAGCAGCGAGGCAATCACGGCCACATCGTCGATCGTTGCGTCCAGTGTCTGTTCCAGATACCGCTGGAGGAGTCGCGCGGCAACGCGGCGCCCACGCTCCGGCTGCTTCTTGCAGATGAGCGCGGTGAGCAACAAGAGCTCTTCGGTGCTCGGTCTACCGATCTCGCGAAGCGTCGTCTCGGCGACGAGAAGGTTTCCTCGCTCGAGTGCTCTTCTGAATATCGCTCTCGGGTGCCCCTGGGCGGTGATTTCCTCGTCTTCCTCTCCTGGGGCCGGAGCGATGCGAGCTTACCGGGATAGCATCGCCTGGTGCGCCTTCGCCCTGAGCTCACGCCCGAACAGGCTCTCGCGAACCTTTCCCAAGCAACGAACACGCTACGAACCGCGACCCAGGTGATGGGCGGTGATGTTCGCGTTGCTGAGGCATACGTAGGGGCCGTCTCCGACGTAGAGCGAACTCTGCGCGCGACCTTTATTGACGTGCGCCTTAACCTCTTACGGACTCAGCGGTTCTGGGCGATCCATGCGTTAGCCGGCGCCCGCCTGATCGAGATGGTCAACGACGAGCGGGACGCACAGACGCAACGGCTAGACGCGTACGTCTCCAGGATTCGCGATCTAGCCGCCCGATTCAGCGGCGATGTTCCATTGGCTGTTGTCGACACACACGTGCTGCTGCACTACCGGCTGTTCGACGAAGTCGATTGGCCGGCGATTGTCGGCGCGGAGAACGTGCGACTTGTCGTTCCTCTGCGGGTGATCGATGAGCTCGACGCGAAGAAGGCTGGGCGACGCCAGGAACTCGGCGACCGGGCGCGCACGGTCATCCGACACCTCGAGGAAACGCTTGCGCGGAATGGCGACGTCCGTGAGGGTGTGCGACTTGAGGTTGTGGCGCTCGCCGAACTTGACCCGGACACCTACGGAGCGCCACCGCTCTTAGCCGACATTGAAATCATCGAGGTCTCCGAAGGACTCTCCTCCTACGCGGGAGGCGGGATGGCGCACTTGATCACCGGAGATCTCGGAATGCGCATCCGCGCACGCGACCGATCACTGTTAGTGGTCGGAATGCCCGACGAGTACTCGCTGCCCGCGAAAGATTCGACCAAGCCGGACACCGCGACCTGATTCAAAAGAAATGTCTGAGGCCCTGTTGTGGCCCCTGTCCGCGTCCCGGTGTTCGGCCCGGAGCTCGACGGCGAGAAGGTCGAAGACCTGGCGAACCTGTTCGGGTTCTTCACGATCCTGGCGATCGCTGCGTGGCGGAACATCGTCGTGCCGCGCGTTCGGGACGAGCACTACGAACTGTCCGTCCGGCGAAAGGCAGCGGGAAGCGTGCAGAGCGTCTGGCCCGTCGCGGAGACCTGGCGATCGTCGAGTACCTGCCCCGGCTACTCGCTATCCGCCGCGAAGAAGAAGCAGAACGGAAAGCGCGCGGCGACAAGGCGCCACTGCGTCGCGTGTACCGGGTTGGCACGTTCACGAAGCAGCTCCCGGAAGGGCAGCGCCGCTCCCCTGACGCGGAAGCGTTTGCGAGACAGATCAGGATACCGCTTGCGGACTGGCAGACGATCGTGCACCCGCACTGGCGCGGAGGAACCCCGGAAGAACGCGAAGCCGCGGAGTCATCGACCGAGGTGCCTGTCAAAGAGTGGCGCAGCTGGGACGCGCTCGACCTGTTGAACGCGCGGTAAGGCTAAAAGGGAGAGAGACGTAGCGCGCATCGGCAAACCGAGGCAGAACGACAGGCTTCGTCCAGGCAACGCTCTACGCTCCCAGGCACGATGAGCTACACAATAAGCGTCACGAAGAGCGACTGGGTCGACCATGTCCGCGGGAACAGCTCGACGGACGCTCTCGAGATCACGGGCGAAGTCCTGTTGCCGCCGGGGACGGAAGCGATCGTGCAGCCAGTTCCGTTCACAGCGCTGTTCGATACTGATCGCCGACATCTTGTCCTTCACGGATCTAACGTGGTCTTCGATTTCGAGTCGACGCTCACCTGTGAGGAAACGGACGATAAGGGTGATGTCGCGCTTCGAGTTGATGTCGATGGCGCCGTTGCCGTTCACGAGAAGTTCTTCCTTCCCGAAGGTCTTCAGGGGAAAGGGATCGGTCGTCGCCGGCTGGTGGCCGCCGCGCAGCTGTACCGGGGACTCGGAGTGGAGCGGATCAGACTTCGTGCGGAGAACATCGGCAAGTACGCCTGGGCCGTGTTCGGGTTCGATTTCGAGACTGACACAACGGCCGAGGAAGTGAACACGGCGGTCTTCGAGTTCGCCAGAGAGCTCGGGATTGAGATCGAGAAGCCGTGGTTCTCCAGCATCAAGGAGATCGTCGAGCTGAACGTTGCAGGAAGGGACGAGTCAGGACGTCCGCTCGGTCATTTTCTCGACGTCGACCATGTATGGGACGTCCTCGAGGCGAGATACGCGGGAGACGAACGTCCGTTCTGGCCTCCGCCCAGGCCCGAAGGCGACCTCAGATTGGGTCAAGCTTTGCTCCTGTACGCCGATTACGATGGCTGGGATGGGGTAATCACCCTCTCGTAAGGGCGAGAAAGATGGCTCCACCCGATGAGGAGAGCTACAATCCAGGCAATGGCAGTCAAGAACCGGATCGGTGTGAAGCTCGAGAACCTGCCGCGGCTCTCCAACGTCGTTCGGTTCGGGCTGGGCTCGAAGGAGACGGCTGAGCGCGATCTTGCTCGGCTAGAGGCCCGTGGCGAGAAGCCGGTGCGGGTCAAGGGCGCGAAGATCCGCCCCATCTAACCGCGCCTTCCGCATCGATCCCGTTCGCCCAGTCGTTCGCTGCCACCGCGCAGAGAACTCCTGAACTACCTCCGACCGCCGCCGGACGAGTCGTCCGCCTGGGACGACCCGCTCGCAGCCTTCTAGCGAGCAGGCGACACCAAGCATCTCAAGTCTGCAGAGCGCGCGGGGATGACCCGCGGGTTCACGCTGCTCGCCTGGGCAGCCCGGAGTGGGTGGCCGCGGGTCGAGCACATTAGAGCCTCCGCGTAGAGTCGCCGACGATGAGCGGCTGCTGGGTCATGGTCGATTTCGAGACTGCTTCCGTGCGCGGGACCCCGTGTCAGATGGGAGCGGTCCGATACCGCGACGGCCAAGAGGTCGACGCACTCGAGTCGTTCGTCTTCCAGCCGGAGGAGCTGTTCAACTCGTTCAATATCGCGCTTCACGGCATCACGCCTGAGACAGTCGCGAATGCACCGCGCTGGCCCGATGCGAGAGCACAGCTGCTTGCGTTCGCGGGTGACGTGCCGCTTGTTGCCCACAATGCCCCGTTCGACATCGGTGTAGTACGCGACGCGTCCGACTTGTGGGCGCTCGAGTGGCCGACGCTCCGCTACGCGTGCACGCTCTGTCTCGCCCGGCGCGTGTGGCCCGGCCTGAACAGCTACAGCCTGTTGCTTCTATGCGCGACCCTCGGCATAGCCACAGACCGGAGGCGTGCCCACGACGCGCTCAACGATGCAAGGCTCGCCGGTGCTGTCCTGCAAGCGGCGATCGACCACTCTCAGGCTGGCGGCCTTGATGACCTGCTTGAACGAGTTGGCGTGATCTTCGGCGACGTGAGACCTGACGGCTGGTACGGCTGCCACGCACGCGCGCTGGCGGCCTCGACGATTGAGCCGAACTCTAATGCGAATCCGGACTCTCCGTTCTACGAGAAGATGGTCGCCTTCACGGGCGAGCTTGCGATGGTGCGACGCGAAGCCTGGCAACTGGTCGCTGCAGCCGGCGGAACACCGCAGGATGGCGTAACGAAGAAGACCGACTTTCTCGTCTGTGGATACCAAGACGTCTGGAAGCTCGCAACCGGCGAGTCAAAGAGCCAAAAGCTGCGGCGCGCCGAGGAACTCCATGCCGAAGGACAGCCGATCGAGATCCTGATCGAACGCGACTTTTTTCGGATGCTCAGCGAGCCCGACCCGCGAGCTCCCCTTCAATAGCGGAACCGTGGCGAGACCCGCAAACCGTGGAGCGCCATAGCCGCCGGGGTCGCGCTCGAGACGCAGCGGTTTCCCGACGCGCCTAACCACAGCCAATTCCCGTCGGCAGTGTTACGACCCGGCGAGCGATACGAAGCGACGACCGAGTTCCACTTTCCCCGCGCCTGATCGCCGATCACAGCGAGATCGACGCCCCTAAGACTTCGAGGTGTTGGCGTTGACGGTGAGGAGTTCACGGGCATCGGGAACGCCGTCGACGGCAGCACGAATGCGGGCGCGGACATGCTCGCGTCGGCCTGGCTTCAGCCTCGCGATCCTTTCGGGCCCGCCATCAGTGAATAACTGTCCATACCAGAACGGCAGCGTGTTCAACACCGCCGCCAAGCTGTCGAACTGCGGTTGCCATTCACCGGCTTGAGTGTGTGCGGCGTCGACGTCCTCGAGCTCGGCCAACACCAGCAGCGTCGGCGCGGCGGCGGCGCGCGCCGTGACGAGGTCGACGCCGAATACGCGCCGGCCGTCGGCGAAGCCGAGTACGCCGCTAAAAACGGTTGCCGCCGGGACGACGAGCGCGAACAGCTGCGTCGCCTGTGCCGCAGCGGCGCGCAGCTGGTCTAAGTCGGCGCCGGCGGTCGCCGCGGCCAGGCGGGTAACGCTAAAGAGCTCGAGTAGATGCCGCGCCTCGCCCCAATCGGCACCCGGATACTGCTCGGCCAGGCGGCGGCCAACCGGGGCCAGTCCGGACGCTTCGAGCATCAGCGCTAGCTCGTCGTCAGTGGGCGGGCGCGAGTCGAAGGCGAGCGCGATGACGGCGGCAATCAAAGACTGGAACGCATCCACGCCGAAGCCGGCGCGGACGAGCTGTCGGCGCCAAGCTCGTCCCTGGATCTGTCTCAGGAAGCCACGCTCGAGGCGCGCTGCCGCTTGGGCGGTCGTCTCTGAGGAGCGGCGGGTCGTCGTTGTGAGACGGGCGAACAGGTTGGCGTAAGCACGCTTGACGACGGCCTCAGGAAGCGCGATGCCCTCGTCAAAGAGACCGAGGACGGCGAGGTCGAGCTGGCGCTGGGCGGCGAGCTTTTGCAACAGGTTCTCGACGAGAGCAGCACTGCCGGGGGCGTACTCAGACGTCGAGCCCAAGCCGCGGCCGAGGCTCCGACGCTCGGTGACCAGTAGCCCGTACTGGCGCCAGCGCTCGAGCTGCCGCGCGCTGACGGCGAGGTCACGGTCAGCCAAGGCGGCGATCAATCGTTCGTCGGCCCGACTCGAACGCATCTGATCAGTTTAGAAGTACCTCTGAGATATGTCGAATGTGACGAAAGGCCGACTGCAGCGCTCTCCTTGCCAGAGAAAGGAGGTGGCTATGGCTGACAGACGACTGGGCCGCGGGCCCTATGTTCGCGACGAGCGCGGCGGCAAACAACCGCGGTCGCGGACCAAGAGCGGGCGCTGGCGCAAGAAGCGCAAAGACGCGAAGCGCTGAAGAGTGGGGGTGGGCGAGTCGCCCTACCCCCACTTACTTCGACACCTACTTCAACAGGTGGCCGAAGTCGATCGTCTCGCGCAAGCGGTTGCCTTTGCTCCAGTCCCAATAGCCGTCGTTATGAAGGCGGCCGACGACGATCCCCGGCGCGACCCCGAGCTCGTCGGCGAACTCCTCAACGTCGGCGTCGGTGTGCAGTAGCGGCAGCTGTGACTCATAGCGACGTGGGATCAGTTGGTTGCGGGCAAAGGCGTTTGCTTCTTGCTCCTCTTGCTGGTCCAGCGCCGCCTTCTTCGCCTGCTTCTCATCTTTGGAGATGAACGTCTCCTTCTTGCTGTGCAACAGGAGATGCCCGGCTTCATGGAAGAACGAGAACCAGAAGTGGTCGTCTGACTTGTAACGGTCGCTGAGCAAGATCAAGGCCTTGGTCGGTGTTAACCAGCGTGCCGCGCCACTGGCCCGCGTTTTCCCGATGTCCGTTAAGAAGACGACCGCCACACCGGCCCTGGCGCAAATCGCCGTTAGTTGCTTGAGGGCCCGCCGTGGATCTTTGATCGTCAGCGCGCGAATCTCAGCTAGCGCGTCTTTGAACGCGCGGGCATCAAAGGGCGCGGTGTCGATCAATGACGCCTCGAGCTCGCCAAGTCGCAGCCAGGCCGCGACCGAGCCGGAGTCAGCGGCGAAGGCCGTTGACTGGCGGAATGAGACGAGTGGCGTGAGCCAAAGTTTCTGCCAACGCTCACGATCGGCGACGCCGAAGAAACGACAGACTTCTTCGACTTGCTTGGTCTTATCGGCGCCGGCCGTCACCCGGCCACGGCGAATTAACTCCTTTAGCGGCAAGTGCTCGAGCCATTCCACGTCTCGGGCTAAATCCTCACGGTTGTCCTGTCTGGCTAGGCGTTCGCGGTAAAGCGACTCCAGCGAGTTCCACGTGCGCGCTGGGACATTGGTCGTTTTCTCAAACAGAAGGGAGGTCTCCGCGGTAATCGGGGCGAGACCTTGAGCGATTTGGTTGATGTGTTTTAGAGAGAGACCGGTGCGGGCTGCGAGGTCGGCCTGGGTCATGCCGCGTTCGCCTAGCGTGTCGCGCAGCGAGTCTCCTGGGGCTACCGCGTAATCCGGCTCGTAGCGGAAGCTCGGGGCCATGCTGCTCCTTCCGGGTTGTATTGCTGATCGCCGACCGCGACAGCGACGATGGTCGCCGCCTTGGCGGTGCGATAGGGCTTCGTGGCAGGTACAAGGAGGACTCCGGCGTCGTCGGCACCATGGGCGGCGACACGACCGGCGGGTACGCGCAGCACACGGACGTAGGGCAGATCTTCGACGTGCCCGAGTATCCGTGCGGCCTCGATCTCGAAGAGCAATTGCTCAAGCGCTTCGGCATCGGCTCCGGCGAAGGCGACCAGCTCGGCTTCCTCGTTGCAGAGGCGTGCAAGCCCGCGATTGGCGAACGTCAACTCCACAAGATTCCTTTACCTGAGAGGTATATAAATATTATGCTACCTTTCAGGTTCATGGTATCGAAACCTGCGGACCGCGCCCGAGCACGGCTGAGCGTCTTGGGAGAAGGAGAGGAACATGGCCCCCTTTGAGGTGACCTTCGTCGACGTTGGTCACGGCGACGCGACCCTGATCAAGACTCCCGACGACGTCTACATCCTCGTCGACGTCTACCGCTGCCCCGGCCAGGGCGTCGACCTCTTCAAGCTTCTCGACGACGTCCTTCCGGACGGCGACGACGGCCGCAAGCGCCTCGACGTGTTGGCGATCACCCACGCCCACGACGACCACATCACCGGCATCGGCGATCTCTACGACCGTTATCAGGTCGAGAAGCTGTGGTTGCCGCAGCACGGTGAGAAGCTGGCGATCGCCGGCAACTACGAGGATTTCAAGCGCGTCAAGGACGAGCATGCGGACGAGGACACCGAATGGCCGCAGGGCAGCCGCTCGCATTGGACGACCTACGCCGACGGCGACATGACGGTGCGCTGCTTCTCGCCGCCCGGCTTCATCGACCCCTCCGAGGAGATCGACGAGGACGAGGCGAAGCGCCTCGTGCATGAGAACTGCGTCGTGTTGAAGTTCTCCTACGGGGGCTGCGCGGTCATGCTGACCGGCGACTCCAATAAGCCCTGCTGGGAGCGCGTCGTCGGCTACTACGCGGGCCGCGTCGACGAGGTCGGCACCGAGGTCTTGGAATGCGCGGTCTTGCACGCGTCGCACCACGGCAGCCGCACCTTCGTCAAGGACACGAAGGACGACGACGCCTACCTCGAGGCGCTCGAGCTGATCAAGCCGGAGTCGGTCGTGATCTCCGTTGGCCCCGACAGCAAGCACGAGCACCCGCACGACGACATGCTCGAGATCTACAACGATCAGGCCGGTGCCGACAACGTCCTGCAGACCTGCGTCGGCGGCACCATCCGCCTCGAGGTCGACGAGAACGGCGCCCGCTTGATCACGACCGAGGGCGAGCGCTACGCCGACGACTACGGCTGGGACGACGAGGATCGCGACGACGATGGTGGCGGTGAGGACGGCGGCGGCGCACGCGCCAAGCGCAGCGTCCCGCCGGCGGTGCCGGCGCCCGGCTACGAGCAGCGCAAGCAGCAGGCGCCGACGCGTGAGCGCTACGGCTAACCATTGGTACGAACGCGACCCGAAGCGCCTCGAGTGGGAACTCGACGAGTTCGCCCGTCACTCGCTTCCGGCCGCGGTCAGCTACGACAAGCAGAAGCGACTCGTGATCGAGACCGAGGTGCGCTTCCGCGACGCGCCGGTCGCGATCAAGGTCGTCTATCCGCACGGCTACCCGGACTTCGCGCCAACGGTCTCCGGCGCGGCGCTCATCCTCGACCGTCATCAAGACCCGGTCGGCCTCACCTACTGCCTGCTTGAGGACCCGAGCCGCGATTGGCACCCCGGCCGCTCGGCCGGCCAGTTGATCGGCAAGAACCTGCGCCACCTCCTCAAGGACACGGCCGCCGGGCAGGAGGCGATCCGCGCCGGCGAAGCGGTCATGCCTGAGCCCGAGAGCGCGTTCTTCCTGCACGACGAGCGCGCCGTCGTCTTCGTCGGCGCACGGTTCTTGACGAACGAGCTCGCTGCGGCGAGCGGGACGATGACGATCCGGCCGAGTGCGCGGAAGGTGCGCGTTCTCGTCGAGGCCGGCGGCCTTGGCCGGCTCGACGATGAGCTGCTCGCCCGCTACCCGCCTACGGGCGGCGACCGCATCGGGCGCTGGGTGTCGCTGTGGGCCCGGCCCGAAGCCGAGGACTTCCCCAAGAAGCTATTGGCGGCGATCGCGGTTGCCGAACCGCGGATCTTCGACCGCCTCCAACGAAGGCTCAAACGCGCCAAAGGCCTACCTGAGGCCGGCGAGCTCGTCGGGCTGACCTTCCTTGAGCAGGGTCCGACCCGCGACGAACAGCGCCGTAACTGGATGTTCGTCGAAGTCGTGCAGAAGCGCGGCTATCAGCCGAATCTGCGCCGTGCGCCGTATCAGGCGCAGGCGTTGGCACCCGCGGAGCGGCAGCGGCGGTTGCCGGAACTCGCCGGACTCGCCGACGCGCTGGCGGTTGTGATCGGCGCCGGTTCTTTGGGTGCACCCGTCGCCGTTGAGCTCGCCAAAGCCGGCGTCGCGCGGATCGACATTCTCGACTGCGACGACTACGACCTCAACAACACCGTCCGCCACGTCTTGCCCGACGATCGTGCCGGCGAGCCGAAGGCCGAAGCGGTCGCCGACTACTGCCGCTCGCTGAACCCGTTCATCGAAGTCGCGGGTCACGACCTCTGCCTCGGCGACTCCGAGGAGGCAGCCGCTCTCCTCGACGAGCTCTTCACAGCGGCCAGCGTCGTCGTCGACNNGCGCGTGGCGCGCGCCGCCGGCGTACCGTTCGTGGTCGCCGGGCTGACCGCGGCGAGCTACGGCGGCGACATCTTTCTGCTCGAGCCCGCCGGCGCCTGCCTCGACTGCTTCTTGCTCGCGCAGGGCGACGGCCGCCTGCCGCAGCCGCCGGCGGGCGAGCGCAGTGTTGAAACGCCGATCGGTTGCCGGCATCCGGCTTTCGCCGGCGCCGGCTTCGAAGCGACTGAGTTGGCGGCGATCACAGCGCGCATGGCGATCCGCGCGAGCGGGCGCACCAACTACGCGCCGAGCGACAGCAATTGGGTCGTCATCGACTTCCGCGGCCAACCGCACTACCAGGAAGGCCGACTGGAGCCCGATGCAGACTGCAGCCATTGACGACGGTCTGGCTCGACCCAAATGCCCGGCGGCAGATTGCCCGTGAAGCCGCGCGCTTCCGTCTGGTCGAGACTGGCGGGCCGCTGTTCGGTTTCGGCGAGGAGGAGCGGCTGACCGTCGTCGCTGCCGGCGGCCCTGGCCCGAAGGCCCGCCACCGCCCGATGTCGTTCGTCCCCGACCGCGGCGCGGTCACGGAGGCGATCGACTTTGTCTGGACTGAGGGCGAACGCCGCTACCGCTATCTCGGTAGCTGGCATACGCACCCGCGCGGCCGGCCGACGCCGAGCGGGCGCGACCGCCAAACCGCGCGGGAGATGAGCGAGGACGAGGGCGTCGCCCTCGCGCGGCCACTGATCTTGATCCAGTCGACCTGGCCGACGCGTCGGCTGGTGCGCGACATCGATCTCCGTGCCCATCACTGGGATCGGGCACGCGACGACTTGGTTCCGGCGACACTGATCGACGTCCGCGACGCCGAGCGCGACTGGCCGATACTCGAGCTGACATGACTGCCGTAGACCGTCCGCGTATCGGGGTCGCTCTGTCCGGCGGCGGCCTGCGCGCCGCCTTCTACGCGCTCGGCTGTCTGCGCTACTTGGCCGAGGCCGACCTTCTTGGCGAAGTCTGCGCCGTCTCGTGCGTCTCCGGTGGATCGCTCGCCGCCGCCGCACTTGCCGATCGCTGGCAGGACGTGGAGCGCGCGGGATTGGCCGGGTTCTTGGCGCACGTCGACGGGCCTTTCCGCGCGACGGTCACCTCGCGCGACCTGCGCCGCGCCTGGATGGGACGGGCAGCGAGGAATTGGCTCGGCGGTGACCGTCGCGGTCGCGGTCATGTCCTCGGCGACGTTATCGGCGAGCTCTACCGCACATCAGAACTCGGCGCGTTGCCCGCCGGCCCGGCGACGATCTTCACCGCGACCGATCTCGCGACCGGCCGTGCTTTCCGCATGAGCCGCGACTTCATCGGCAGCTACGACTTCGGCTACGTCGCGCCGCCGCCGCTGGCGCTCGGCTTCGCGGTCGCCGCTTCGGCCGCTTTTCCCGGCGTCTTCTCACCGCTCGAGCTCAGGAGCAACGGGCTTGGTCTGAAGCGCCCGCCGGAGAGGCTCGAGCTTGTCGACGGCGGCGTCTACGACAACATGGGCATCGAGTGGTTCCAGGGCTGGCGCCCGGAGCTTCGGCCCGAGGGTGCGGTCGAGCCCGACTTACTGATCGTCTGTAACGCCTCCGGTTCGCTCGGCCGCGTCGACGCTCGCTTCGGCGGGCTGCGCGCGCTTGCGCGTGAGCACAAGATCCAGTACGCGCAGATGCTGAACGTGCGCATCCGCTGGTTCGTCCAGGATCTATTGAAGGAGCGTCGCCGTGGTCTCTACCTCGGGATCGTTGGCGACCCGCGCCGCTTCAAGCTCGCCGACGACACGACTCCCATCGATCCTGCGCTCTACGACGGAGCGCTGCCAAGCGTGTTCGTGCCCGCGCTCGCACGCATGCGCACCGACCTCAACCGCTTCACCGCGTCCGAGGCCGATCTGTTGAGCTACCACGGCTACTGGTCGACGCACGCCCGCTTCGGCAGCTTCCATCCCGCCTTCGCGGTTCCCGCGCCTGCGTGGCGCGATTACGCCGATCTCTCCAAGGACGAGACGGACACATTGATCGCCGAGATCGCCGACGGCTCACATCGCGCGGCGTACCGGTAGAAAGTGGACGCGGACGTCGTCTCTGACGGCTCTCTCGCTTCGTTCGGAGCCTTGACTAGAGTCTCGCGCCTACCGAATCTCAGATCGGAGAACCGCCAGTCGCTTCCATGGGCGCCACTATGTTCGCCCCATGACGACTCAGTACGCATCGGACGCAGCAGCACTTCCGTGTCCGAACTGCCGCTCGCTCGGGATCGCCTCCATCGAGCGACTGGCGGCTTTCGCCCCGGCGAGCTTCTGGCTCGACGCAACTGGCGCGCCGAGAATCCGCTTCGACGGGTGGGTCGACGTCGGCTGGGATTCGGAGCCGGTAGCTGTCGCGTGCACAGGCTGCGAGCGGGTGTTCGCACGCCCGTCTGAACTCTCGGGTGACTTAGCGGCCGGCGATGAGGTCAGCGGTCTCGTCTTCGACGATTTCGCGCTACCGACATACGAACACGCACCACTCGGGCTGGAGCCGATCGAGAATCTGCGCGGCGCAACCCCACTCGGCTGCCCCGGATGCATCAAAACCGATTGGCTCGGCACGCTTGACACTGTCTACGGTTATGCGCGCGGACTGGTGAAGACCGGCCGTCAGGGCTTCTTCGTTGATTGGCGAGATAGCTACGAGTCGAATGTCGTTTGGTCGAGCCAGACGACGCGGGCGCTGTGGTGTGGCCGCTGCGACCAGGAGCTTGAAGCGCGCGATCTCGTTGCCGCGCCGGAGGAGAGCTCACAGACGCCCGAGCCTCGCGAGCAGATGGAAATCGCGGACGAAGATTTCGGCGCGCGCACTCTCCGCATCAGATTCGCGAAGGAGTGGTTCCCGCGCTCATATCGCTATCTGGGAATGGTGGAGGGCGGCCCTAGCTACCAGCGGTAGCGTTGGTTGAGGCTCCTGCCAGCGGTCAGTCGTTCGACGGACCAGCTACATCTCGTAGGTCGGACACAGTTCAAGCCGCTCGCCGCATTCAAGCCATCGACGACACAGACGCAATAAACGAGATGATCCTCCAGCCCTACGCATAGGACGTGGACGCCGTAGAGCGTGTCCCTCCATTCAACGCATGCGCGCGCATTGACAGCGATGCCTATCCAGTATTCCTTCGATTTTCACCGAGGGGACGAACGAAGTTGCTAACGCGATGCGAAAACCGCGCGTGCTCCCGCCGCGGAGGCGTATGGATGTTCCATGGCGACAGTTGTCGATCCACGAACGTTTGAGCACCCCTACCTCTCGCTCTCGGAGTTGTGCTTTCTCTTCCAGCTGAAGCGGCGCCAGATGAGGGCGCACCTGGCTCGCATCAGAATCGAGCCAGCACGCGCCTTGACTGGCGAGTTCTTCACGACGCAGCGGTGCTCGGTCTTCTATGCAGCGAGCGAAGTGCTGTTCGCGCTTCCTCCGGGTTCGCGAGCGATCTTCCTCGCGTGGCAGAAAGGCGACTTCATACTTCCGCCGCTGACGAAGGATGGCCCCGCGCCGCTCTCGGCACTGCGGATGTCGCCGGTCGGACTCCGTGGCGGCCGGCAGTTCTGACCGCGGCCAGCAGTCAAAACTGGAATGCGAGAAACCACCCCTTCTCGGCCGCGCTTCCGTAGCTTCGAGAAGTGATCGACTTTGACGAGGTGCGGCCGGTGACCTGGCGAACGCTTGAACTGATCCTTGGCGCACCGGCGCTCTTTGAGGAGTGCATGCTCGCGGTTCAGGACATCATCGGCGACGACGACATTAAGTAGCTCATGCGCCGAACATAGGCGGCCGCCTTGTTGCACTGCGCGAATTTCGCATTCGGCCCGTAACTAGCCAAAGCGGCGGCTCGATTGCCTCCCGCCAGCTCGCAACCAGCGGCCGAGCCCCGCGCGCGAACTAGCTGTCGCTGATCGACGTGGCGGTCGGCTCAAATCGGGAATGTCCGTTAAGCGAGAACCGACGTGCGCGATGGGCCGGGGCTCTACAACTGAGAGGTGAGAGCTTCCACCTCTTCAACGAGCATGCCCCCCGGCGATCGGTTGCGCTCATCGTGAGCGAAACAGCGAGCGTTCTCGCCCTAGCGGATGCTGCCCCTGCACGTCGATTTCACGGTAAAGGTCGGCCGGCGTTTCCCCGTGAGCGATCTTGCGACTTTGGTGCGCTCGCGGCGAAGCGGTACACGAGCGGCGCCGTAAGTCAGGGAACTCGACGGCTCTACCTTCACGCCACAATGAGCCGCCGGCCCTCAGTTGGGAGTGCAGCACGATGAGCGCTCTCCATCTCGTTCACAGCGCCGATCTTGATCCGGCAGAAGAGCGGATCGTGATGCTGGCGCTCTCGCGGTTCATCGGTGAGAGCGAAGGCTGGCGCTCCTACACCTACAACCTCTGCCGGATCGTGGCCGCGCTCGACGGCCTGGATGTCGTGCGCAACGCCGACGGGACGCTAAAGGAACGGCCGTGGAGATCGGGGAAGCTCGTGATCCAGGCGCACGAGGATCTCGACCCGAAGTCGCTTGATCGCAAGTGGGTCGCGGCGCGAACTCAGGACCGTCCATTAGAGAGGGAACTGCTTGCCGAGTTCGTGCCGGAGATGCTCTGGTCGGGAATCGCAACGCTCATCTGCGACGGCCCAGATGAGACGATTGCCAAGGCGCGGAACGTCTTTGACTGCTGGGCTATCGGGCTCTTCAGCAACGGCGAGGAGCGCCCGACTGGCGCACGGGCCGCGAACAATTTGCAGGTCTACATAGCGGCGCTGTGGTCGCTGATGCGCCGACTCTGTGATTTGCGCGAGTCGCTCAACGGAGCTGATCGCGAATACCTAAAGGGGTGGGAGCGCCAGAGCCTTCCGAAAGCGCCACTCGCCGAGGAGTTCAACGCCGAGGAGGCCGGCCGTGATCGGAGCGCCCCGCCACTGCTCGCTGTGCGACGCGCCCTCAAGGGACTCGATGCGCGTATTCAGCACAAGAAGCGCCTCGCGCATCAGCGCAAGCACCTGTTCGAGGAACTGCGGAACCGTGCGATGTTCGCCCTTCTCGCCATTCATGGGATGCGGGCAGAGGCGCTATGGGCACTGAACGTCGAGAGCTTCTTGCCTCAACACGAGTTTCCTGATGGCTCGCACGGCGCCGCTCTCGTTGTCCCGCGAGTCAAGCGCGAGCGTGTCGAGCACACGAAGTACGTGCCACGGGAAGTCGCCGACTGGATTCAGGAATACCTCGACTACATCGACGCGAAGCCGGGCGAGCCGATGTGGCGGCCCAAGCAGAAGGCGCGGCGCGGCGAGCGGCTCACACAGCAGATGTCGACGGACGTGCTCATCCGCTACCTCTCGCCGCAGTGCGAGGGACGGCTCTATTCGCCGCACACGATGCGTCATCTCGCGTCGAGTCTGGCGACGCTCGTCGGCATCGAATGGATCCGCGAACGGCCTGCAGCGTTCCTCCTCGGCGCACACGGCGTGCCGTCCGCGCCACAAACCTTCTCCGATGTTCTTCTCGGCCACGCGCTGCACCACATCGCCGACCGCTACCGCGACATGGACTCGAAGCAGAGCCGCGAGATCTGGACGAAAATCACGGTTGAAGGGATCTGGGAGTGGATCTGGGGCGACAAAGGCGCGCGCAAAGGGCCTGATCTGAAACTGACTAGCGACGCCGAGCAGAAGGCAGAGCGCGCGCAGATTGAGCTACGCGGCGTCGAAGCAAAACTCGACCAGCTCGAAGCCGACGCACAACACGTGACCAGGATGGCCGAGAAGGATCTCTTGGTTCTCCTCGTGCAGCTCACCACGACTTCGCGCGAGCTTGCGAAGGCGACAGCGATCTACGAACGAGCAGCTCGCGGGCTCGACGAAGCCCGCGCGGTGGTCGTCGCGATCGACGACGCGGCAGCCGAGATTCCCGAGATGCCTGAGAGCGAGCTAGAGCTTGCGTCCTACGCCGATGAGGAGCGGCCACTCGTCCGAACCGAGATTCTCCCGAGCGAGTTCTGCTGGGCGGTCGGCGCAAGCATCCTTCCGCGCTCAACGCTGCGGCGTTGGATGACCGGAGTGCTTCCCTTTCCCGCGGGCGATCCGCGCAACCTCTTCGAACGACCAGCGCCCGGTGAGCGCTTTCCCGAAGCTGTGCACTATGAGTCAGAGCACAAGCGCTACATCCTCCTGGACAAGCTCGATCCAAAACGCTTCCACCCTGACGCTTGGGAACGGCTCTTAGAGATCTGCAGACGCCCGATGCCGAAGCCGCCGACACGGAAGAAGTCAGGGCCGCGGGCGCCCGGTCTCAATTAGTACGTAGTAACCACCATTCGCGTCCCCGGCTCGGAGTGCCCTTCTCCCGCAGTTGGGCGCCCGACCCATTCGATCTCGCCGGCGCGGTTGAAGTAGGCGAGGGAACCATCGAGATGCGTCCCCGAAACGGACCGCGCATCCCGAGGTCGGGGAACCAGTCAGGTGTTCGTGGTGCAGGGCCATGATTGGCTCGCAGATCGCGGCGAACTCCAGCGAGCCCTGCGCCTGATCGCGACCGATCTGCGAGACGCTCTGCGCGTCGGTTCCGTGCTATGATGTCCAACAGGACATCATAGCGACTGATACCGCTGGTGCTGGGGAACGGCGAGACGGCGAAACGGCGAGACGGCAACGGGACTGACAGCGCGACCGGGAGGTAACCCTTGGCTCGACCAAAGAGCATGGCCAAGAAGCTCGACGCGAAGCGGAAGCTCCTCGCCGAAGCCGCGATCCTCACGGAAGCGGCCGGGCTACTTCTAGATCGGCCGCAGCGCTGGGCGCGGCGGGCTTATGCGCTCGACGGTCGCGGTAGGTCAGTCGCAGTCGATGACGTTCGCGCTAGTCGGTTTTGTCTTGCCGGCGCCCTGCTTCGGGTCGAACACAACCTGCGCGGTGTGCCGTGCCCGCTTCGCACTGACGAGAGGCCGGACGTCGATGACCTTCTCGAGCCGATCCTCTCGCCCGACGCATCGCCCGCGCTTCGGCTCGCATTCGATGTCCTCGGCCTTTTCGCCGGGTTCCAGCTTCAGAGACTCGGCGTGCGTTTCGTGGCGGTCGAGGCTTCCGATGAGCGTCCGCTCCCGACGATGCTTCATCGCCCTCTTCTGCTCGGGCTTCACCCTCGCGCACGTTTCGCGTACTGCCAGGCTGCATTCGTAGCGAGCGAGACGGCGCTTCGATGGATTGCCGCTGACGATGAGCGGATCGCAACGGCGATTAGTGATGAGGCCATCAGCTGATGCGCTTCCGCCCGGCGGTCTTTCTCGCGTGGTTCCTTGGACTAACCCGCGTTGTCGGTGGGGCGGGACTTCTCGGGCTGCTCGATGCACCCGCCTGGGCGATCGCTGCCTGGCTCATCGCACACATCAAGATTAAGTTGCGGTTGCCTGATCAACCAAAGAGGGCGGCATAGACGATGGCGCGGCTCGAGATCGTCAACGGGGAGCCGGAGCGTCGCGTCATCGTGACGCTCTCACGTCGGAACCTTCTTGCGCTTCTGCAGAAGCTCGACATGGACGGATCATTTCGTCAGATCGAGAACAACGACTGTTACGAAGACGGACAGCGGACTCCCTGGGATCCGGGCGAGGAACTCCTGAGCGAACTGGCGAAAACGAAGCTCGTCCTTCGATCGGAGGACGACGCCGAGCACTACGCGTCGCGCCCGGCAGCCCCGGGGCCGATGCATCCGGCGACCGAGACGTTCATCCGTGAGAAGGGCGGCTGGAGTCCGTGCCAAGGATGAGCGAAGGCTCCGAGGATACGGAGGGCCGAGCGCCATCACTGTCCGAACTCGGCGATCCAAAGAAGCTTGCCGCGCGCGTCTTGGGCCATGAAGGCCGGGTGATGGCGATGGGCAAGTCCGGTTACCGGCAGCAGCGCCCGTCGAATGTCTGCATTTTCAACTCTCTCGTTGTCCTCGGCGGTGACGCGTCGCCTGAGGCTCTTTGGTGGGGCGATCTCGACCTCACGCTCTGGGAGGAGCGGCTGTGTGTGCTCGCGCGTCTTCTCGCTCGACCTCTCTATGTCTTTCACGAATTCGCGCTTCCCGATTCGATCGACGATCTCGACCTAACCGGTGCGACCGCGCAGGTTCATCCAACCGGCAAGCTTGAGCTCTCGGCCGATCGCGCCTCTCACATCTTGCGTGGAAGCGACGGAACTCTTCGTATCGCGTTACCGACCGACGCACGGACACGTCTGCGTCTTCGAATCCTTCGCCACAGGCCTCGCCTCTGGCGTTTCTGGCAGATCGAAGTGCGAAAGCGCCAAGCCCGGCAGGGCTCGAATGAGCGAAGCACGCGTGCCTACATCGGCCGCCGTGACCAGTCACGCTCGCCGCTACTCGTGTTTGCCCGTGTGCACTGGCTCGCCGCCTTCGAGTCGCTCAGCACCGTCGAGCTCATTTGGTATCCGGCTGATGGTGAGCATCGCCGGGCGCAGAAGCCGTTGATCGATCTGAGTCCGCATATCCGGGTTGGTCGAAACATGCTCTGGCTGCGAATCGTCGTCTGGCCGGCCTTCATGTGGGAGGCGCTCGCCGGCTTCTCGCGCCAAAGGACGGATTAGCGCGTGACCGAGCATCTCGTCTCCCTGTGGGTGCGGAGTCATACGGATCCGAGTGGCATCGACTGGCAGGCCTGGTTTCCGAAGGGAGTCGAAGTTGCGCACGCTGAGGTGCGGACTTTTCCGTCCGCTGATGTCGAGCATACGATCATGTGGTGGATCACTAGGCGGCTCACCGCTGAGGAGTGGGGGAGCTCGACGACGCGGAGTCAGAAGTTACTGATGCGCATCGTCGGCGAGGGGTGCTTCCAAGGGGCTGCTGGACCAGCGCCCGAGCAGGGCGCCGTGGAAGAAAGTGACGCAGCTCCCGGAGGTCTGACGCTCGAGCAGTTGAAGGAGGCGCTAGCCGAGGGGCGCGCGCTGGTCACGCACGTCCACGAGATCCGCGAGCGAGTTCTCCAAGCTCTAGCCGAGCGTAGGAAGAGCGCCAACAGCGTCGGGACTGCCGAGCGAGATCCGGACCAACTCCTCGTCGATGCGGCCGCGCTTGTCGGTTACCTACAGCTCGTGCTGGAAGACAACGAGCGTTTCGTCGCCTTCCTGCTAGGGCTCGAGGAGGCGGGCACGATCACTCGCGCGGAGCTCGAGCTGTTGATGGGGCTCCGGAAGCGGCAGGGAACGAGCCGGGGCTAACCGCTCTATGGATGGAGAGGTGAGTGAGCGCGGTGTCTTCGCCTCCGGCCGGTGCTCGGACTGCGGTGCGAGGGGTCCTAGCGCCGGCGACGCTTGACCGAGTCATAGATCGAGTCGCGTAGAACCCCGTCGCGCTTCAGTGCCTCGATCGCGACATGCTCTCGATATTCCGGGAAGTAGTCCTTTGGGAGCCCTAGCTCAGAGGCCGCAGCCTCGAGAATTCGCGCGGAGGGCGCCCGCTCGGCGTTCAAGGTGCGTGAGAGATACGACTGGGTCACGCCAATCGCTTGCGCGAACTGGCGGTAGCTGATGCCGCGCTCAGCAAGGAGCGGCGGCAACTCGTCGCGGTAGCTCTTCTGCGTTCTCGGGGCATGCCGGGGCATGTCCGAACGTTCGCTCTCGCGCGCGCAGGACCTCCTAATTCGCTGATTTGCGCTTATCCGTCGAAGCGATATTTCACCCGAAAGCCGTTGCGTAATAGGTGGCGGCAGCGGGGTTACATCGGGAGTGAACCAAGCTGTCCGGAGTTCGGGGGCGAAACGCCGTGCGCGCTCGTAGCGCCAAATGGATGCAATCCTCCGCGGTGGTCATTTGGCCCATCTCCGAAACGGTTGCCGTGGGTTGCCCCGGTTGCGGATCAGCCTGTTTGAGCCAATTTCTGGCGCGTCCTATTTGCGACCGGTTGCCACTGGTTGCGCCCGCTTGGCTCCGTAAATGCTCCATCCTCCGCTGTGGATTGCCGATGGCCGAAGGGATTCGGGCGTCCCGCCATCTGCGCAACCGTTGTCATTCGCCGCTGGATCATCGTCGGCCGCGATCCGACCCGATCCGATGCCACCGTTCGTGTGCCGCTGGGATCGTCTGCGACTCGTGCCTCCCGTATCGCTAGGGGGCCGGGGTGAAGACCCCGGTCATCGCTGCGGTGCCGACGATGCCGAGGCCCCAAAACAGCTTGTACGCCTCGACCATCGTCGGGCGCTCGAAGGTGATCGAGCAGGGTCCCGTCCGCTCCACCGCTGGGAACAGCGTGCACAGATGCGCTGCGGAGGAGAGGCGGAACTCGACGTCGAAGCGCGCTGGTGCATATGCGGCCGCCGATTTGATAGCTCCGTTTCGGACGCGTTCAATCGCCATCGCCGCGCGCTCGCGGATGAGGCGGCGCGCCTCGTGTACCGGTAGGTTCTCGGCGCTCAGCCGATCAATCGCGCGTTTCACCGGTGCTACTTGGGTGTTCTCGATTGTGTTTGAGATGTGCTCGCAGACACGGTCGTCTCCCGTGAGTAACGCGACTGGAACACCGAAGTCAGCGGCCACGGCCGCGTTGATCAGCGCTTCGTCGGCGACGGTTCCGTTCACGAGGACACGCCGGATCGTTGCCGACATAAGGGTGTGATTGATGACACCGTCGCCCTGTCCGTCGCCTTGGTGGTAGCCGACGAGGAAGACTGCCGCGAATGTTTCGTCGAGTCCCTCCATCTGCGCAGAGAGCTTGTTGCTGCCGGAGATGAGCGAAGCCCGAGGATGCAAGTCCTCGATGACGATGTTCGTCATCGCAAAGTGCGAATCGTTGACGAGGACATCCGTCGCACCGCCTTCGAGCGCACCTTCAATCGCCGAGTTCACCTCTTGCGTCAAGAGTCGCCGGAAGCGCTCGTAGTCGGGGTGACCTGGCCTGCATTGGGCGCTGTGCGTGACACCGCAGACGCCTTCCATGTCGGCGGAGATGTACACCTTCATTGGTCGTTCCTCCTGGCGCTCGACGTTTGACGGTTACGACGTGTTCGTTGGCCCATTGCCTTTTGGTCACTCGTGTTCCGGCCACCGGCCCTGCCCTCCGCGAGGGTCAAGCGCTCCGATCACGCCGGTCGCTGTCTTTCGAATCAGGCCGAGTGGCGCGGTCATCTCTCTCGTCGTTGAGGCCCAGCCGCGCTCCTCAAGTCCGTGGAGGACATCGGCCGGGAAGTCCGGCTCGACGTATAGACGGCCAGGTGCGTACTCCGCGTGAAGGCGCGGCGCCTCGACCGCGATTTGGGGATCGACTCCGCGGTCGATGGCGAGTGTGACCTGCAGATCGGCGGTGAACGCGAACCTGCTGAGAGATCCGTCGAGGCCGATGAGTTCCCAATCCCTGAACCACAT
>PLDP01000028.1 GCA_003136795.1 Actinomycetota bacterium | reverse complement strand
GGCGCTGGCGCATGCCGAGCGAATAGGTCTTCACTCGGTCGTTGCCGCGGTGCGCCAGCCCGACTCGCTCGAGCGACTCGGGGATCCGCGCGTCTGCGGCGCTGTCGCGGGCCGCCGCGACGATCTTCAGGTTCTCGCGACCGGTCAGGTGCGGATGGAACTTCGGCTCCTCGACGATCGCGCCGACGCGTGCGAGCGCCTCGGCGCGCTTGGCCGGCTGCGGGAGCNNGTCTTGCCGCTGCCGTTGGGGCCGAGGAACCCGAAGGCGACCCCGGCGGGCACGGTCAGGTCGACGCTGTCGACGGCGGCGCGGTCGCCGAAGCGCTTGGTCAGCGCGCGTGTCTCGATCACCGTTTCCATCAGGCGCAGGCTACGGGGTTTGTCCTAGGACCCGACGACCAGAGGGAAGAACGGCGGCGTGAGCAGGTAGCCGACGCGGCGGGCGCCGCGGCCGTGCGCCAGCTCGAGCGCGGCGCCGAGAGCGTGCACCGGGACGAAGCCGAGCTGTCGGGCCGCGAACGCATCGCGGCAGCCGGCGATCAGGACGGCGCCGAGCGGGTGCGTCGCCGCGTCGCAGGCGCTCCACTCGACAAAGGGCTGCAGCGGATGGCATGCGCGCCCGGCCCGGTAGTCCTCGAGCGCAGCGGTGTCGTGGACAGCGGCCTGCTCGGCATCGCGCATCGCGTCGCGGTCGCGGGCCGTGCGCGCGTCGTAGAAGAGCGAGCGGTACGGAGTCTGCGTGGGGCGCGGGAAGCGGCGCGGGAACGGATGCACGAGGATCACGGTGCCGCCTGGCGCGATCGGCGGCGCGTTGCGCCAGAGCCGGAGGGCGAGCCCGAGCCCGAGGTACGCCGCGGTGACCGGGTTCGGGCGCTCGCGAGGCATCCACGGCGTCGTGGGCGGAATGCCGATCACGAGGGCGTCGAGCGGCTCGTCGAGGGAGACGCCCTTCAGGACCGTCGCGCGCAGGAGCGCCTCGGTGTGCGCCACCGACGGCGTTCCTGCGTACACCGCGGCGGCGGTGAGCTCGCGTGGCAGACGATCGAGCACGCGCTGGCGGACGCGGCCGGGTGCCACCTGGAAGAGCCGGCGCATGCGAGAGCCGATCATCCGGTCGATCGCCTCCTGGTCGTGCGGATAGCCGGCGAACGGGCCCGCGACGCGCGGCGCGTTCAGGGCGAGCGAGACACCGGTGACGGGCACGCGCTCGCTGAGCCGCCGCTCGATCTCGACGGCGAGCCGCCAGCCTTGCGACGCGCTCGTCTCGAGCAGCGACAGGGCTCCGGCCGCGCGCAGTGATTCGCGCCCGCTTGCCGCGAGCAGCGCGGCCGGCCCGCCATGCAGAACGGTTTCCGCCGCGGTGACGGTGACGACGAGGTCGGTCTCGACGAGCGCACGGTTGACGCGCAGATCGATATTGCCGGTCCGGCCGAGGTCGACGAGATCGTCGGCCTCGGCGTCGTGCACGGTCACGCGACCCTTGAACCGGCGCCGGAAATCGGGCGGGACGAGCAGGCCGATCTCCCGCGGCGTCGTGCGGCGCAAGAGGCCGCCCGCGACGAGGATCGTGATCTGCTTCACGCCGAGCCGGTCGAGCTCGTCGGCGACCGCGGCCGTCGCGACGTGCCGCGGGCCGGTGGTGACCGCGGGGATCGGCAGCGACGGCTGCTCGATCACGATCGTCGCTGTACTGCCCGGGCGCGCGAGCTTGTCGAGCGGCTCGCCGGCGAGCGGGAACGCGAACGCGTCGCGGACGGCCCGGCCCACGTCCTCCAGCGACTCGCGCTGGCGCGGCGGCCGCAGCACGAGGTCGTCCTCGCCGGTGTCGGCGACGACGATGCGCGCGTCGGCGAGCAGCGGGATTCGCGTCACGTCACGCGGTGGGCGGTCGCGGCCGTCACGCCCAGGGCGATGAAGATGCCGCCCGAGACCCAGCGGCGCAGCTTCGCGCCAGTGCCGGTGCGCCGGAGCTTCCCTGCGAGCAGGTCGGCGAGCAGCGCGTACAGCGCGTCGGAGGTGAGCGCGATCACTGCGAACAGCACGCCGAGGAATGCGACCTGCAGCGGGACCGAGCCGATGCGCCCGTCCTGATCCAC
Source organism: Actinomycetota bacterium (assembly GCA_003136795.1). Lineage (GTDB taxonomy): Bacteria > Actinomycetota > Thermoleophilia > Gaiellales > Gaiellaceae > PALSA-600. The sequence goes on along the minus strand of PLDP01000028.1, from coordinate 2,219 downwards.
GACGAAGTGCGCCGGGTATTCGTCGCCCTCGTCCCAGAGGCTCGACCACTCCTCGCGGAACTCGTCGCGCGCGCCGAACCTCACCCAGGCCAGGTCGTCCTCGACGGCGCCCGCGAGGTACGCGACCGGCTTGCCGCTGCGCGTGGCGACGACGCCCTCCTCCTCGGGGACGTGTACGGAGAAATCCGACACGTCCGGCAGCAGCGGTTCGGCGACGCGCTGGCGCGCGTAGCGCTCGGCAAACAGTGTCGCGGCTTCGTCGCGAAGGTCGGAAAGTGGGTGAATCTCAAGGCCTGCCATGGGGTCAGGACGATACCTTTGGCCCATGCCGAAGACGCTGACCGGGGCCGAGCTGGAGCTGGACGACGCGCCCGCGCGCGAGTCCGATCTCTTCATCGTCGACGGCAACAACCTCGCCTACCGCGCCTTCTTCGCGCTGCCCGAGGAGCTCGCGACGACCGACGGCCAGCCGACGAACGCGCTGCTCGGTTTCACGAACATGCTCTTCAAGCTGCTCGCGGACTACCGGCCGAAGGGCGTGGCGGTCGCGTGGGACTCGCGCCCCGTGCATCGCGCGGCGGTCGCCGAGGCGGCGGAGGTCGTCTACAAGGAAGGCCGGAAACCGATGCCCGACCTGCTCCGCGAGCAGTTCCCACATTTCCGGCCGATCGTCGAAGCGTTCGGCTACCGCAACCTCGAGTTCGAGGGGTGGGAGGCCGACGACGTGATCGCGACGCTCGCAACGCGCGCGGATGCCGCCGGGATCAAGACCTGCGTCGTCTCGACCGACCGCGACGCCTTTCAGCTCTGCAGCGAGAACATCTGCCTGATGATGACCCCGCGCGGCGTCGCGGACGTCAACGTGTACACCCCCGAACGCGTCGAGGCCCGCTACGGCGTCACACCCGAGCAGGTGCCCGACTTCATCGGCCTCAAGGGCGACACCTCCGACAACATCCCGGGCGTCCCCGGCATCGGCGACAAGACAGCCGGCCAGCTGATCGCCCAGTACGGAACGCTCGAGTCGGTGATCGAGCACGCAGCCGAGCTGTCGCCGGCGCGCGCGCGCAACATCAGCGAGAACGCCGCCCTCGCGCGCACGTCGAAGGAGCTCGCGACGATGCGCCGCGATCTCGACATCGACTGCGATCCCGCACAGCTCGTGCTCGACCCGCCCGACCGCGCGCAGCTGAAGGAGATCTTCCGGCGCTTCGAGTTCCGCAATCTCCTGAACCGGGTCGACGAGCTCGACGCGGCTGTCCCGAGCGCGCCGATGAAGGTGACCGGCATCGAGGTGCCGTGGCGGGAAGGCGAGCTCGACTTCCGCGGTGTCGTCGGTTACGCGGCGATCGGCGATCGTGCGGCGGTCGCGACGGGTGGCGAGGTCGTGATTGCGCCGCGTCCTGCGACCGTCAACGGCGAGCTCGTCGTGCACGACGCGAAGGCGCTGCACGTCGACGCGCGCGACGACACGCTGCTGGCCGCCTACCTGATCGACCCCGGCCGCGCGGGCTACGACCTCGACGATCTCGCCGCCGAGTACGGCGTCGAGCTTGTCCCGACGCCCGAGGCCGAGGAGGAGACGACCGCGCTCGTGCGCCGCGCCGAGACGCCGCGCCGCTTGATCGGTCCGCTCCTCGAGCGCCTGGAAGAGCGCGGCGTGACCGACCTCTATCGCACCGTGGAGCTGCCGCTGACCGGCGTGCTCGCGGCGATGGAGGACGCCGGCGTCAAGATCGACACGTATCGCATGGGCGAGATCACGGCGCGTCTCGCGGACCGCGTCGAGGAGCTCGAGTCGCAGGCGTATGAGCTGGCGGGCGAGGAGTTCGTGCTCGGCTCGACGCAGCAGGTCGGGAAGATCCTCTTCGAGAAGCTCGGCCTGACCGCCGGCCGCAAGGGCAAGACCGGCTACTCGACGGACGCGAAGGTGCTCCGCTCGATCCGGGACGAGCACGCGATCGTCGAGGTGCTCGAGGAATGGCGCGAGCTGTCGAAGCTCCTGAACACCTACCTCGGCCCGCTGCCCTCGCTGCTCTCCGAGCACGACGCGCGCCTGCACACGACGTTCAACCAGACCGTCGCCGCGACCGGGCGCCTCTCGACCTCCGACCCGAACCTGCAGGCGATCCCGGTGCGCACCGAGCTCGGCCGCGAGATTCGCAGCGCGTTCATCGCCGAGGAAGGGCACCGCCTGCTCAGCGCCGACTACTCGCAGA
>PLDP01000020.1:7013-7696 GCA_003136795.1 Actinomycetota bacterium | reverse complement strand
CCTGGGCGGCGTCGCTGCCGCCGCCGTGCTCGCTGCCGCCGTGCCCGTCGTGCGCTCGGGCTCGCTCGACGGTGTCCTGCTCGGCCTGCTCGTGCTGCTGACGCTCGCCGTCTTCGAAGGCGTCCGCGCGCTGCCGCTCGCGGCGGAGCACCTGGTGGCGACCCAGGCGGCCAGGGGGCGGCTGGTCGAGCTGACGGCGCGCGAGCCGGCCGTTTGCGACCCCGCCGCGCCGCGTGCGCTGACAGGCGTCCCGGTGCTGCGGCTCGAGGACGTGCATCTCCGCTACGGGCCCGCCGAGCCGTGGGTGCTCGCCGGCGTCGANNTGCTCGTCCGCTTCAGGGACCCGGACGCCGGCCGCGTCACGCTCGCCGGCCACGACGTGCGCGAGTACCTGCAGGACGACGTGCGTCGCACCGTTGCGCTCGCGGGCCAGGATGCGCATCTCTTTGCGACGACAATCCGCGAGAACGTGCGTCTTGCCCGGCNNGGTGCTCGACGAGCCGACCGCGCATCTCGACGACGAAACCGCGGCGGCGCTCCTCGACGATCTGCTCGATGAGGCCCGCGGCGCCGGCGTGCTGCTGATCACGCACTCGCCGCTTCGGCTCGAGCGGTTCGACTCCGTGCTCGAGCTCTCGGACGGCCGGCTCTCGAGGCGCTAGAGCGGCTCCTCGAGCACGACC
>PLDP01000020.1:0-6921 GCA_003136795.1 Actinomycetota bacterium | reverse complement strand
GCGGCTGATCCCGCGGATCACCGTGACGATGCGCTCCGAGGTCCACTCCTCGAGCGGCGTGTCCCAGGGCAGGTCGAGGAAGCTCGGGTGGCCCGTGCGCGCCGTCAGCTGGAATGCGGCGGGCATCAGTTCCGCGCGATGGTGGAGTTGTCGAACGCCTGGACGCCGCCAGGGCTCGCGATCACGGTGTTGTGGTCGACGGTCGCGTTGGCGTAGAAGTAGGCCTCGATCGCGACGCCGTGGCGGCTCGGGTCGGAGTTGCCGTCGACCTGCGCCCCGGCGATCGTGTTGTGCTTGATCTCGCACGTCGAGTGATCCATGCAGATGATGCCGATGCCCCGCGCGCTCTCGACCTGGTTGCCGCTGGCCATGTCCATCGACATCTCGGACAGCGAGATGCCGCGCACGGTCGTCCCGACGACGTGATTGTTCATCACGTCGACCATCGACGAGTGCGTCGCGATGCCCTCGCGCACGCCGACGATCGTGCAGTTCGAGACCATGCTCATCGGGCGGCCCATCGAGTACGAGATGAGGATGCCGGTCGTGAGCGGTCCGCCAGGGGCGGTGACGGAGCAGTTGTCGATCATCACGCCTGCGTCCATCGCGCGGACCGCGTCGAGGGTGAAGTGCAGGAGGCGGACGTGGTCGAGCATGACGTGCTGCGCGTGCTCGATGTCGACGCCGTACTCGCCGCCGACGATCGTCACGTTGCGCAGCGTGACGTGATTCGCGCGGATGCGGATGCCGCCCTGCACGACTCCGCCGACGAGCGTCTCGGCGTGCCGGATCACGAGCGGCCCCTGCACGGTGCCGTGCAGGTGGATGGTGGGCGGCCGCACCGCGTAGGCGCCGCCGAGGCCGCCGACGACCGTGATCGCGACGGCGGCGGCGGTGAGGACGCCCACGCGGCCGGGCTCGCCGCCGGCTTCCGCGTACTCGAGCTGCAGGCGCGGGAACACGGCGTGCGCGAAGACCTGTGCTGAGAGCCAGCCGACTGCGTAGAGGAGGAGCGCGAGTCGAAGCGGCGCCGCGATGCCGAGGTAGCGCATTGCCGGATAGACGATCGCGAGCTCGAACGCGCCGAGCGGCACCGCGAGCCAGGCGGGCTGGTAGGGAAGCGCGCGGTGGTACACGGCGACGTCGAGCACGAAGCCGACGGCGAGCATCAGCGCCACGAGCTCGATCGCCCACCAGCGGTGCAGCGCGAGCGCGAGCAGGAGCGCCGGAAGCGCCGCGACGGCGCGCGACTGGATGCGGCCGGTCAGCGTGTACGACATATGCGGCGTAGGAAGGCGTGGGCCGAGTACTTCGCTCCCGCGATCGTGTCGGCGGCGGGGAACGCCCACTGCGCGGCGATGCCCGCGAGCGCGAGCGTGCGCGTGTCGCTCGAGAGCGAGGGCACGGTCGAATCGGGATCGAGCACGATCCAGCGCCCGTGCGTCGCGAGCGCGTGCGTCTCGACGAGGTCGGCCAGCAGCGGATCGTGGCGGTAGCCCTGTTTGAACCCAGTCGCGGCGATCACCTGACAACCGGCCGGGGGCTCGAGCTCGACCCGGAAGCGCTCTGTCTCGAGTGGCTTGTCCCACGCAGGCCCGGGCGGATATGACGGAGCCGCCAGCTCTCTCAGCTTCGCCGCGCGGCGCTCATCCGACAGCGCGTGGTAGCCGGCCAGCCCGCGCTTCGAGAAGTACGGGCGCGGGACGTTGAGCGGGCGGCGCAGCGGCTCGCGGCGGCGGATCGAGATCACCTCGGCGCCCGCGTCGAGCGCGTTCAGCCACTCGGTCGCCGCCGCCATGCCCGCGCCGACGATCGCGACGCGCGACGCGTACTCGTGCGGCTCGTAGGCATGCACCGTGCCCGGGATGCGCGCGAGGCCCGGGTGGCCCGTCGCAACGAGCACATGCGCGAACGGGCCCTCGCCGTCCAGCTCGAAGCCGCCGTCGACGGCGCGGATTCGCTCGACGCGGCGCTCGACGAAGCTTCGCTGCCAGCCGCTGCGCCAGCGCACCTCGTCCGCGTGCGCGAGGAAGTCGTCCACGCTCGGGTGATAGCGGTCGGCGACGGATGCAAGCAGCGGCCGTAGCGAGCCGCGGCGCGCCGCCTCGCGCACGGCGAGCCCCGGGAACGCTGCCGGCGCCAGGTGCCCGTCGGACTCCGAGCGCATGCGCCGCTGGCGAATCGCCTCGGCGCGCGCGCGCCACTGCGCGGTCGGGTCCTCGTCGGTTCCGAAGACCGTGATCTCCCCGGCTGCGAGCCCGCCGTGGCGAAGCGTGGCGTAGCCTGCGATCGCCGCCAGGCCGCTACCGACGATTGCGCAGCGCACGGCGCTACTTCACGGAGCCCGCGAGCAGCCCCTGCACGAAGTACCGCTGGAACGCGAAGAACACTGCGAGCGGGACGACCAGCGAGATGAACGAGGCGGGTGCGATCACGTCGATCGACGTGCCGAACTCTCGCAGCTGCCCGAAGATCCACACCGTGATCGGCGTCACGCCGAAGGTCAGGGAGACGATCAGGTCGTTCCAGGTCCAGAGGAACTGGAAGATCGCCAGCGAGGCGATCGCCGGCAGCCCCAGCGGCAGGATCAGCCGGATGAAGATCCGGAGCTCGGAGGCGCCGTCGATCCGCGCCGACTCCATGATGTCCTTTGGGATCCCGACGAAGAAGTTGCGTAACAGGAAGATCGCGAACGGGAGCCCGAAGGCGGTGTGGAAGAGAATGATGCTGAATACGGTCCCGAAGATGCCGACCATGTCGTAGAGCTTGAACATCGGGATCAGCGCCATCTGCAGCGGCACGACGAGCAGGCCGACGATCACGATGAACACCCAGTCGCGGCCCGGGAACTCGAGCCAGGCGAGCGCGTAGCCCGCCATCGCGCCGAGGAGGACGACGAGCAACGTGTTGCCGACCGCGATGTACGCGGTCGTCTTGAGCGCGCCGGTCAGCCCGCTGTTGTGGATCAGCGCGTGGTAGTTGGAGAAGGTGGCCAGGCTCGGCTTGGAGAAGATCTGCCACCAGCCCTTCGTTGCAAGCGTCGACTGGGGGAGGATCGACGTGATGAAGAGGCCGATCGTCGGCACGAGCCAGAGCAGCCCGAGGGCGGTGAGGAAGATGCGGAGCGGCGCCTTCGCGAGGACCCGCAGGACCTTCGACGAGGTGCGCTCACGGCGCGCCGGCAGCTCAATGGTGGGGGCGCCAACAGCCATCAGATCTCCCTCTTGAAGCGTCGGACGTTGAGAGCGAGCACCGGGATGACGAGCACGAAGAGGAAGACGGCGATCGCCGAGCCCGTGCCGAAGTCGTTGACGCCGCTGAACGCCGTGCGCCACATCGCGAGCGCGATCACGTTCGCGTTCGACTGCACCGACTCAGGCGCCAGCGCGAGCACGAGGTCGAAGACCTTGAGCACGTTGATGATCATGGTGACGAAGACGACGCTCAGCACCGGCGCCAGCAGCGGGATCGTGACGCGGCGGAAGGTCTGCCATTCGGTGGCGCCGTCGGTCCGCGCCGCTTCGAGCACGTCTCGCGGCATCGCCGCGAGCCCCGCGCCGATCACCACCATCGCGAACCCGGCCCAGATCCAGATGTAGGCGATCAGGAGCGACGGCGTAATCAGCTTCGGGCCCAGCCACGAGAAGCCGCCGAACGGCTTCGCGAATGTCTGCGCGTCGATCGACGCGTGGTAGGTGCCGGGTGCGACGTTTGTGAAGTCGAACGTGCCGTTCGCGGCCGACTTGGCCGACTTGACGGTCTTGCCCGCGGCGGTCTGCAGGTCGACGGTGACGCCCGGCAGGCCGAGCTCCCCCTTGTCGACCGCGCCGAGCTTGCCGCCGCCCGGGGTGAAGTCGCGCCAGACGACGCCCACGATGTCGCCCGGCTTCGGCGCCGGCGCGACTGGCTGGACGGCGCCCTTGGGCACGTCGGTGGGAGCGATCCCGGTCAGTCCGAGTAGGGCAACGCCGCCGGGGGCGAGCGGCGTCTTCAGCACGAGCGAGCCGCCCGACTGCGTCTGCACGGCCGGGGTCGAGGGGAACGCGCTCGAGAGCACGCCGGCCGGGGAGAAGACGCCGTCGACGGATTTGGAGAGAGCGTTGATCGCGCCCAGACCCGGATCCTGCTGATACATGATCCGCCAGGTGACGCCGGTCGCGAAGGCCGAGATCGCCATCGGCAGGAAGATCGCGGTCTTGAAGGCCACCGCCCAGCGAACCTTCTCGATCAGCACGGCGAAGATGAGGCCGAACGAGGTTACGAGCGCCGGCACGACGGCGACCCAGATGGCGTTGTTCTTGATCGCCGTCGTCAGGTACGAGGTCGTGAAGAGCGTCTTGTAGTTGTCGATCCCGACCCAGTGGCCGATGAAGCCGGTCTGCCCGAAGAAGCTGCGGACGACCGTGTAGAGGGTCGGGAAGACGAGCCAGACCCCGAGCAGGAAGAACGCAGGAGCCAGGAACGCGCCGCCCGCGAGGCTGCGGCGGAAACGGCCGGGCTCGTGGCTGGCGGGTGGAGCCGCCGTCACCGGCGGCTCCACCATGACCTCGCCTGCGCTCAAATGCCTAGCTGCCCTTCTTGTAGGCCTTGGCGGCCGCCTTCTCGAGCTGGCCGGCGACGCCGTTGACGTTCGCCGGGTTCTTGAGGAACGTCTGGAAGATCCCCCATTCGCCCTGGCCGGTCGTGGAGCCGAACGACGCCGGCTGCTCGTCCGACATGTCGAACACGACCGACTTCGCCGTCTGGACGGCCGTCTGGTCGGCCTTGTCGATCGCGGTCGGGAACGCACTCGGCTTGACGCGGTGGTTGCCGGTCGCGAACCCGCCCTTCGCGGCCCACGCGTTCGCGGCCGCGGGCGTCGCCAGGAACTTGACGAACGCCTCGATCGCGGGCGTGTCACGGAAGGTCACGAACAGGTCGCCGCTGATCTCGACCGCGGTCGAGTCGGGGCCCTTCGTGATCGTGGGGAACGGCGCAACGTTGAAGCCGGATCCGGCCTTCGACTTGGTCGAGGAGAGGATCACGCCCGAGACGAAGTCGGCCTCGAACACGATCGCCGCCTTCGACGGCGATCCGAACGCGTTCGTGACNNTGCCCGAACGTGCGCAGGTAGATGTTCTCGAACAGGTCGGTGAGCGTCCAGCCGTCAGAGCCCCCGATCGAGTAGGCGGGCGTGCCCGATGCGAGCAGTGTCTTCGCGTCGGAGAGCAGCTGCGACCACGTCTTCGGCGCCGTCACTCCCGCCGCCTTGAAGGCGGGCACGTTGTACCAGAGCAACGACTTGTTCGACGCCTTGAAGACGAGCGCGTACAGCTTGTTGCTGAACGTCCCGATCGACAGCCACGACGGCGCGAAGTTCTGCGAGATCACCGACTTCGCATACGTGATCGGCTTCAGGTGGCCCTGCTGCACGAGCTGCTTCACATACCCCGGTGCCGCGATGTCTGCCATGTCGGGCGGGTTGCCGCCTGTGATCGCGGTCGCGAGCACCGTCGTCTCGTTGTTGCCGAGCGGCTTGTACTTGATCTTGACGTTCGGGTAGACCTTGTTGAACGCCTTGATCACGAGGCCGAAGTCGGTCGCCTCGGACCCGGTCCAGATGCCGTCGAAGGTGACCGAGCCGGAGACGGCGGTGTTCCGGGCGATCGCCCCCGCCGAGCTTGGGGCGGTGCCCTTCGTAGCGCCTCCCAACGCGGCGGCGGCCACGGCGAGCGGGAGGAGGGTGACCAGGATGCCAGCGCCGAGCACGCGGCGGTTTTTCACGATACGGCTCCTTTCGGTGGTGTTCCGTTGTAGATGCCGAGTCCTGTCTCGGGATCGAAGAAGTGCAGCGACCGCGTGTCGACAGCCGCCTCGACGTTCTCGCCCTCGGTGACCCGTGCGTGGGCACCGAAGCGGCCGACGATCAGCGCGCCGGTCGTGACGAGGCCGCCCTCCGGGCCCGCCTCGCGGGCGAGCTCTTTCGTCTCCTGCGTCTCGGCCAGCTTGCTCTCCGGGAGCGCGAAGTGCACCATCAGCTCCGAGCCGAGCGCCTCGCGCAGCTCGACGTGCCCGGTGAGTCGCCGGCCCGGCCGCGTCTCGTCGACGAGGCTCGCATCCTCGAGGCCTTCGGGCCTGATTCCGAGGATCACCCGGCGTCCGTCGTAGCCCGCGAGCGCGGGGGTCGAGGCGATGTCCGACGCCTCGAGCTCGAGCTTCTGGCCGCCGCCGAGGTCGACGCTGACGCCTCCGTTCTGGCGGGTGACCGTCGCCTCCAGCATGTTCATCGCCGGCGAGCCGATGAAGCCACCGACGAAGAGGTTGGCCGGCCGCTCGTAGAGCGTCTGCGGTTCGTCGACCTGAAGGAGCTCGCCCTTGCGCATCACGGCGACGCGATCGCCCATCGTCATCGCCTCGACCTGGTCGTGGGTGACGTAGAGGGTGGTCACGCCGAGGTCGCGCTGGAGGCGGGAGATCTCCGCGCGCATCTGCACGCGCAGCTTGGCGTCGAGGTTCGAGAGCGGCTCGTCCATCAGGAACGCCGAGGGCTCGCGCACGATCGCCCGGCCCATCGCGACCCGCTGGCGTTGTCCCCCGGACAGGTTGCGCGGCTTGCGCGAGAGCAGTTCCTCGAGGCCGAGCATGCGGGCCGCCTTCTGGACGAGGGCGTCGATCTCCGCTTTCGGCAGCTTCTTCAGCCGTAGGCCGAACGCGATGTTCTCGTAGACCGAGAGGTGCGGGTAGAGCGCGTAGCTCTGGAANNCGAGGTCGAGCGAGTTGACCGCCCGCGTCCCATCGGCGTAAACCTTGCTCACGCGCTGGAGCGTGATGGCGGCCAATGTCACCTCCCACGGTCTTTGCGGTCAGAAATCGAGCCCCGCTCGTTCGCGGCTCCCTCTCGGACCTATATCAGATGGTCGTTGTCGCGGCCAAACTCGCGCG
>PLDP01000187.1 GCA_003136795.1 Actinomycetota bacterium | reverse complement strand
CGGGGTCAGCTCCGACGGCTTGAGCACGACGGCGTTGCCGGCGGCGATCGCGTATGCGACCTGCGTGAAGGGGATGGCGAACGGGAAGTTCCACGGAGCGATCACGCCGACGACCCCGAGCGGCTCGTACAGGAGCTGCGCGCGCTTGTGCTTGAGCTGGAGCTGCGGGTAGCGGATGCGCTCGGGCGCGAGCAGCTTCGGCATCGCGCGCGCGAGCCACGTCAAGGCGTCGAGGGCCGGGAAGAGCTCCGTCGTGAACGCCTCGACGCGCGGCTTGGCGGTCTCGTCCACGATCACGTCGGCGATCTCGTCGGCGCGCTCGAGCACGAGCTCGGCAACGCGGACAAGGAGCGCGCGTCGCTCGGCGAGCGGCTCCTGCCCGAACCGCTCCTGGGCCAGGCGCGCCTCCGAGACGAGCTCTTGGACCGCTTCCGGGCCGACGCAAGGGACGGAGCCCACGACCTCGAGCGTCGCAGGGCTCACCACGCGCAGCTCCCTTCCGGCGGCAACAGCCATGGCGGAAGGTTACGTCGCCGCGCGCTGCAGGTCGTCGAGCAGGGCCGCGATCCAGCGGGAGACGTCGTTTTCCCGCACCTGACCGCGGATCCCGTCGGCCCGCCGGCGGCGCTCGGCCGGTTCCAGCGCAAGCGCCTCGTGCAACGCCTCGGCCTGGCCCCACACGTCGAAGGGGTTCACGCCGATCGACCATTCCGCGAGCTCCTCGTAGGCCCCGGCGTTCTCGGAGAGGACGTCGTAGCGCTTGTACGCGGCGACGGAGCGCGGGAAGTCGTCGGCGACCTGCAGGTCGATCACCGGCCCGAACCGCTCGTTCACGTCGCGCACCGCGCGCTCGATCTCGGCGACGTACTCGGCGTACTCGGGAATGGCCTGCCGGGACGGATCGAGCAGCGCGAGCATCGTCACGCGCCCCTGCCACTCGGGATGCTCCTCGAGCAGCAGCGCGAAGGCGTGAAAGCCGCGCACGATGTTCTTGGACGGGTCGGTGCGGTCGACCCGCACGATCAACTTCTCCGCGCGCGGCAGCGTCGCGTCCGCAGCGCGAACCGCGTCACTTGTCTGCAACTGCTCGAACTCGGCGACGTCGATGGAGATCGGATGGTGCGTGATCCGCGTGTTGCGCGTTCCGCCGACCACGTCCTCGCAGCTGCGCGTGAAGTTGGTCGCCCAGCGCTTGGTGTGGAACGCGACGACGTCGTTCGCGAGCAGCCCATCGTGCACGGCGCGACGCATCGGCTCGGGCAGCACCGACCAGTCGGTCGGCCACGGGATGTGCACGAAGTGCGCGAGCAGCGCATCGGGACGCGCCTCGCGCACGAACCGCGGCGCGAGATACAGGTGATAGTCGTGGAAGAAGACGGCCGCTCCGGGGTTGTCGTCGAGCACCGCAACAACCGCTTCCGCAAAGGTGCGGTTGACGCGCTCGTAGCCGTCGTGCCACGCCTCGTGGAACGCGCGTCCGAGCTCGGGCCGGTTGGCGTGGTCCCAGAGCGAATGCTGGATGAACCACAGCAGCGGATTGGCGACGACGTTGTAGTAGCGGTCGTACGCGTCCGGGTCGTGCGCGACGAGCACGGCGCCGCCGCCGCCTTCGCCCGCGACGACACGGTCCTCTGCCGTCGCCGCACTCGCGATCCAGATCACGTCGTACCGGTCCCGCAGGCCGCGCAGCGCGGTCACGAGCCCGCCGCCGCCGCGGCGCTCGACGCGCTTGCCATCGACGTTGTCGTACGACACCGGGCCGCGGTTCGAGACGACGATCAGCGTTTTCTGATCAGACAACGACGATGTCGCTCCCACCGGTGTCGTTCCCGGCGAGCTTGTTGAAGAGAACGAGCCAGTCGCGCAGCAGTCGCGGCGTCAAGAAGTGGCGACGCACGTGCTCCTTGCCCTTCAACGCACGTGAGCGCGCCTCGTCCGGATCGCGCAGGATCTCGATGCACGCAGACGCGCACGCCTCGACGGAGTCGACGAGCCAGCCCGTCTCGCCGTCGACGATCTGGGTGACGATGCCACCGACACGGCCGGCCACCATCGGGCGTGCCTTCCACAACGCCTCGGTGACGGTGAGCCCGAAGCCCTCCTTCGTCGACTTCTGGACGAGCGCGCGCGAGTGCACCTGGAACGCGTTCACCTCGACGGCTCCGACGTTGTTCATGTTGCTGAGGATGTAGATGTCGGGATCCCCGTCCGCGTGCTCGGTCGTGCGCTTGTAGTAGTCCCACCCTTCCGGATCGTCGTGGGCCATCGAGCCGACGAGCGCGAGTTGCACCTCCGGGAAGCGCCGCTTCACCTGCCGGTAGGCGTCGATCACGCCGAGTGGGTCCTTCCAAGGATCGAAGCGCGACACCTGCGTGAGCAGCGGCCGCTCGACGTCGATGCCGAACTGGTCGACGATGTAGGCGGCGTCCTCGGGAGAGAGCGCCATGTTCTTCGGCATCAGCGGGTCGATCGCGGGCGGCCAGACGACCGCCATCGGGAGATCCGCGTGCGGCACGTACTCCCGCATGTGGAAGATCGACGCGTCGTAGCGGCGGATCGACGGCAGCAGGACGTCGAAGACCTGCTCGTTCGGCGTCGAGAAGTCGATGTGCCCGCGCCAGATCCACTTCGCACGACGCTCCTGGAACGAGTCGATCATCGCAACGGGCTGAGGGTCGTGGATGATCACGTAGTCGTAGTCGGACTCCGCGAACGCCTCGGCGTTCTCCGCGTTGAAGCGGGCGAAGATCGCCTGCTCGTCTGCGGTCAGCGCGCGCGCCGCGCCCTGCAGGCCGTTGTGGATCGCCTTCGTGACGTTGAAGAACTCGTCCTCTCCGTGGATGATCCGCCACTCGACATCGAGGCCGGCGTCGGCCATCAGCGGCACAAGCGTGTAGTTGATCTCGGCGACGCCGCCGCCGAACGCGGTCGCCGAGACGTGCGCGACGCGCTTGCCCTGCAGCGGCTCGGCCAGCCGCTGGATCTCGTTCATCAGACCGCGCGAGACCAGCGTGGCGTAATCGCCAAGCGACTTGTGGCCGACGTTGACGAGCGGCAGCAACGTTAGAGAAGCTTGACGAAGCGCAAGGACGACCCGCCCTGCGCGCGTTCCCGGATCTCGAGCTCGTCGGCGAGCGCCTCGATGATCGCGATCCCGAGCCCGCCTTCGCTGAGCTCCTCGCCGTCGAGCGCCTCACTCGGCACGGCCGGCGGCTCGAACCCTTCGCCGTCGTCGGACACCTCGACGACGAGCCGGTCGGCGTGCAGCTCGTAGAGGATCTGCACGCTGCCCTGGCCGTCGGCATAGGCGTGGCGAACGGAGTTCGTGCACGCCTCCGTGAGCGCGAGCTTCAGGTCGCCGAGCACCTCCTGCGAGAGCGGCTCGACCCGCAGCCGAGCGATCCCGGTCAGGGCGAGCCGGCCGAGCGTGATGTATTCCGGCCTGGCCGGAATCGTCAGTCGAATTGCCTGGATGTGCCCGTTCGCGTCCATCGCGCCGCTCTTTCCCGGAAGATTCGGAAGGTAAACCTCGGAGATTCTGCCGAAACCTATGCGAAGCGGATTCGGCCTACAAGGCGGATTCCCTGTCGCGGCCTTTCCTAACCCGCCGTTCTAGCCGGCAGGGCGCGCGGTGAGCGTCACGCGCACCACCCGCCGCTGTCCGCGGCGGACGACGGTGAACGGCACGGTCTCGCCGGGCAGGAGGCGCTCGGAGACGATCCGGACGACGTCCTCGGCGTTCGTGACGGGAACCCCGTCGATCGCGACGACGGCGTCGCCGCCGACCTTGACGTCCTGNNGCACCGCGCTGCGCGGCGTACCCGAACTTCTTCGCGATCGAGGGGGTCAAATCCTCCGTCGTGATCCCCACGTAGGCGTAGCGAACGGCCCCGGTCGAGAGCAACTGCTCCATCGAGCGCCGCGCCGAGTCGATCGGGACGGCGAAGCCGACCCCCTCGAAGCCCGAGCCGCCGCCACTGGAGCGGATCTGGGCGTTGATCCCGATCGCGCGGCCGCGCGCGTCGAAGAGCGGTCCGCCGGAGTTGCCGTGGTTGATTGGCGCGTCGGTCTGGATCGCATCGACGAGGCTGTAGCGGCTTGTCAGGGAGGGAATCGAGCGTCGGACGGCCGAAATGACCCCCACCGAGAGCGAATCGGTGTTGCCGAAGGGGCTGCCGATCGCGGCCACCGGCTGACCGACGACGACGCGGCTCGAGTCGCCGAGCGGCACCGGGTCGAGCGCGTGCAGGGCCGGATCGACGCGGATCACGCCGACGTCGTCGTAGAGGTCGTAGCCGACGATCGTCGCCGGCACGCGGTCGCCGTCCGAGAACTCGACATAGATCGTGTGCGCCGGCACCCCTTTGCCGATCAGGACCTGGGACTGGCCGGCGGTGGTGATCACGTGGGCGCTCGTGAGGATCAGGCCTTGCCCGCTGACGACGAAGCCCGAGCCCTGGCCGCCGCTTGCATCCGGGACGTTGCCCGAGTCGAAGTACGAGATGATCGTCACGACCCCGGCCGCGCGGGTGCGGAAGATCTGGGCCGGCTGGAAGCCGTTGCCGGCGAGCGGCTTCGCGACGACGACCGGGGCCGCCTCGCCCGAGCTAGGCGGCTGGGTCACGACGACGGTCTTCGTCGTTCCGCCGGGGAGCCAGCCGGCCGCCTTGCCGACGACGAGCACAGCAGCGCCGCCGATCACGGCGGCAACGAGAGCAATGGCAGCAGCGGAGCTCGAGCGCACCGGCGACCCACTGTAGCCGGGCGCCCGGCTCTCTGTGAGGATTTGGCTTACCTACAGGGATTGAGCGTTTTCACGTTTTGTGATGAGTCGTGCGGGGGGTGATCACGCCATGGATCCGCGCCTGTTCAAGACGCCGGCGGGAGAGCCAAGGCGCAAGGAGATCGACGACATCGTGTGCGGCATCCCCGTGCGCAACCCAGCTCCAGAACGGCTTCCGCCGGTGCCCGTCGCGGTAGTCGTAGTGGTACGGCCCGTAGACGCAGCCTCGAGCCACGATCAGGTCGAAGCGCTGAACGAGCTCGAGATCGGTGTTCTTCAGCAAGAGCTGGAGATCGCGATCGGAGTGTGTGATGGATCCTTCGCCGTCGAACAAGCCGGCGGCCCAGGCGATCTCCTCCGTCGAAGCCATCTCTTCGAGGGTGTAGCAAGGCTCGCCGCCTGTCTATTCGCTCCTTTGGACATGTAGGGGTCTGACCCCGGCCAGGTCGGAGCTAGACGAGGCCGGGCGCGGGCTCGCGCTCCCGGGCCTC
>PLDP01000197.1 GCA_003136795.1 Actinomycetota bacterium | reverse complement strand
AAACATGCCGAGCAGGGCAATCACGACGGTCGCCCCGGCGAAGAGCACTGCACGGCCGGCGGTGTCCATCGCCAGCTCGACTGCTTCTCTCACGTCACCGCCGTTTTCGCGGTAGATCTCGCGGAAGCGGCTGAGGATGAAGAGCGCGTAGTCGATACCGACACCGAGCCCGATCATCCCGGCGAGCTCGATGGCGAAATTCGGCATTCCAAGCACGTGTGTGCCGAGTCCGATCAGCCCGATCCCGGTGCCGAGCCCAAAGAGCGCGGTCACGATCGGAAGTCCCATCGCAAGGAACGAGCCGAAGCTGATCAAGAGCACGACGATCGCGGCAAGGACGCCGATCCCGGTCGTCGTGCTCGGCGCGGCGAACTGGGTCTGCTCGATCGCCTGCCCGCCGAGCTCCACCTCGAGCCCGCTGGAGCGGATGCTCTCGGCGCGCGCGATCACCTTCTTGATCGCCGATACTGGCAGCACGTTTGCGCGCCGATCGAAGGAAACGGTCGCAAAGCCAATCGTGTCGTCCTTCGAGATCCGCCTGCCGGCTTTCGGATCGAACGGGCTGACGACGCCGGTCACGTGCGGGAGGCCTGTGATGGAGGCCAGCATCGGCGCGACGACAGAGCGCACGCGCGGATCGGTCAGCTTGCCGGTGCGTGCCCGGAAGACGATCTGGTCGACGTCGCCCGACTGGGCCGGAAAGCGGCTGTTCAGGAGGTCTGCTGCGCGCTGGGCGCCGGTGTGCCCGAGTGTGAAGTTGCTCGAGTAGTGGCTGCCGAGCCCTTGCCACGCTGCGCCGACGCTGATCAACACGACGATCCAGAGCACGACGACGATGCGACGCCGATTCGAGCACCAGCGGGCGAGTCCGAGCATCGCGCGAGGGTAGCGCGTGGCTCGGTGTTGGTCGCGGCGAAACGGCGCTACCGTGCTGCCGAAACCGGCGAGCGGCGTCCAGCCAGATCGGAGCTCAGCATGTGGATTCGAGGGATTCCCGGTGTCGTTCTGTGTCTCGTCGGCGCAGTGTGGATCGCGCAGGGCACCGGCGCGCTGCACGGGTCGATGATGACCGGCAAAGGGCGATATGCCGTTCTCGGCGCCGTCGTGGCGCTGATCGGCTTGGCGCTGCTCGCGTCGGCGTGGCGCGTCCGTCGACGTCGCGAAAGTCCTGCAAGGTCCAGCTAGGCGGAGGCTGCGGCGGTGCCTTGGAGCGCGGCTTCGATTTTGGCGATCGCCCCGGCTTCCGCCTGGTCTCCGCCCGGGGCGGCGGCGGCGACCGAGCGTGCGAGGTCGAGGACGAAGGCGCGGTAGGCGTCGAGTTCGTTGGGCGCCTTGGCCTCCAACACGGTGACGGCCGAGCGCAGCGCGTCGAGCGTGCCCTGCTCGATCTGATCGGGTGGGGTGGTCAGACCGAAGCCGGTTCCGTGTCCTTCCGCGGCCTGGCGCACGACGGTGCTCTCAGAGCTGCCTCGTGCGACGGCGACGTGTTTCGCGAGCGTCCCTGCCTCCTTAAACGTGTCGAAGAACTTGCGGTCGCTGACCGAAACAAGCAGGCCGGCTCCCATCGCGCCCTTGCGGAGCGTCTCGATCTCGTTCTCGGTGAGTGCGTCGCTCATCTCGTCCTTATCTAGGAGTTGCTGAGAGGGTGTGCCCTGGGGGCGACGATCACAACCACGGCGTCGGCGCGTGCAAGGGTGTGCCGTGTCCGTCGTGAAGAACTGGGCCGGCAACGTCACCTACTCGACGGCGCGCGTCCTGCGGCCAAGATCGGTCGAGGAGGCGCAGGAGCTAATCGCGGCTGCCGAGCAGATCCGGCCGCTCGGTACGCGCCACGCGTTCAACCTCGTCGCCGACTCTGACGGCGCGCTCCTGTCGACGGAACACCTCGACCGCATCGTCGAGATCGGCGACCGGGCGGTGACCGTCGAGGCNNGCGTCGCTACCGCACATCTCGGTCGGCGGAGCGATCGCCACGGCCACGCACGGATCGGGCGTCGGCAACCAGTCGCTGGCCGCGGCAGTCTCGGCGATCGACCTCGTCTGCGCCGACGGCTCCCTCCGCCGGCTTCGCCGGGGCGATCACGACTTCGACGGCGCGGTCGTCGGCCTCGGAGCGCTCGGGCTCGCGGTGCGCGTGTCGCTCGACGTTGTACCGGCGTTCGAGCTTCGTCAGTACGTCTTCGAGGGGCTTCCATGGCTGGCGGTCGACGCGAACCTGGACGAGATTCTCGCGGGCGGCTACAGCGTCAGCCTGTTCACGTCGTGGACCGACCTGGGTATCGACCAGGTCTGGGTGAAGACCGCGGAGGAGGTCGGCTCGTATTTCGGCGCGACCCCTGCGACCGAGGCGCGCAACCCGGTTCCGGGCGCGCACTGGGAGAACTGCACGGAGCAGTTGGGCGTGCCCGGCCCTTCGGGCGACCGGCTGCCGCACTTCCGGCTCGGATTCACCCCAAGCGGCGGCGACGAGCTTCAGTCCGAGTACATCGTGCCGCGCGCGCACGGCGCCGAGGCGCTGCGCGAGCTTCGCCGGCTCGCCCCGGTCGTCTCTCCGCTTCTGCTCATCTCGGAGCTACGCACGGTCGCCGCGGACACGCTGTGGCTCAGCCCGTTCTACGAACGGGAGAGCATCGCATTTCACTTCACCTGGAAGCCGCTTGCCGCTGAGGTGTTCGCGGTGCTGCCACAGATCGAAGCCGCGCTCGCGCCGTTTCGCGCGCGGCCGCACTGGGGCAAGCTGTTCATCGAGTCAGCGGAGGAGCTCGAGGCCGTCTACCCGAAGCTCCCGGCATTCCGGCAGCTCCGCGAGCGTCTCGATCCCACCGACACGTTCCGCAACGACTTCATCGCGCGCTACGGGATGTAGGCGAACGTGTCGGGGTCCGGCCCGTCGCGTCCCGCCTCGCCCTTGTCGAGCGCGTCGATCGTCTGAACGTCGCCGGGCTCGAGCTGGAAGTCGAACAGCTCCAGGTTCTCCTTGATCCGCGCCGGCGTCACCGACTTGGGGAACACGATGTTGCCGCGCTGAATGTGCCAGCGGAGGACGACCTGGGCCACCGACTTCCCGAGCCTGCCCGCGATCTCGGTCAGCGCGGGATCGCCGAGCACCTTGCCCTGCGCGATCGGTGCCCACGCCTCCGTCTTGATGCCGTGCGCCCGGCCGTAGGCGTCGACCTCGGCGTTGTGGAAGTACGGATGGAGCTCGACCTGGTTCACGGCCGGCACCACGTCGCTCGTGGCGGCGAGACGTTCGAGGTGGGCGACCTGGAAGTTGGAGACGCCGATCGAACGTGCGCGACCGTCGCGCTGGAACTCCTCGAGCGTCTTCCACGTCGAGACGAAGTCGCCGTCGTAGAGCGTCGGCAGCGGCCAATGGATCAAGAACAGGTCGACATAGTCGAACCCGAGCTCGGCGAGGGTCCCGTCGAACGCTCTGCGGGCAACGTCCGGCTCGTGGAAGCCGTTGTTGAGCTTGCTCGTGACGTAGACGTCGGCGCGATCGAGCCCGGAGGCGCGAACGGCATCCCCGACTCCCTGCTCGTTGCCGTACATCTCGGCGGTGTCGATGTGTCGGTAACCGGCTTCTAGGGCAACGCTCACGGCCCGCTCGGTGTCGTCGGGCGGGATCTGGAAGACCCCGAAGCCGAGCTGCGGAATCGTGTGACCGTCATTGAGCTCGATCGTCGGAACTGGGTTGGTCGGAGGGGTGCTCATTCTTGAATTCAAGCACGATGTTCGGCGCGATCGATGTGGTATGAGAGCGACGTCGTGAAGAAGACCGCTCCACAGAACCCCGGGTCCCCGTCTGAGTTGATCGACGGGAGGATCAGGGAGCTGGACGACTGGCGGGGTGAGACGCTCTCCCGGCTCCGTGCGCTCATCAAGGAAGCCGACCCC
>PLDP01000055.1 GCA_003136795.1 Actinomycetota bacterium | reverse complement strand
CGCGCGGGCGCTGGTCGCCGAGGCGATCGGGACGTTCGCGCTCGTGTTCGCCGGGTGCGGGGCGGTCATGGTCGACGCGAAGACCCATGCGCTCGGCCACGTCGGTGTGGCGCTTACCTTCGGCCTCGTGATCATGGTGATGATCTACGCGGTCGGTCACGTCTCGGGCGCTCACTTCAACGGCGCCGTCACGTTCGCGTTCGCGCTCACACGGCACTTCCCCTGGCCGCGTGCCGTCGGGTACTGGACCGCACAGCTTCTCGGCGCAATTGCGGCGGCAGCGCTGCTGCGCGCCTCGCTCGGCGACGTCGCCCATGTCGGCGCCACCCTGCCCTCGGGCTCTCAAGGCCAGTCGTTTCTCTGGGAGCTCGTGCTGAGTGCCTTCCTGATGTTCGTCATCCTCGCCGTCGCCACCGACACGCGCGCGGTCGGCGAGGCCGCCGCGATCGCGATCGGCGGCACGATCGGCCTCGACGCGATGTTCGGCGGCCCGATCTCCGGCGCCTCGATGAACCCGATCCGTTCGATCGGGCCGGCACTCGTCTCAGGCGATCTGCACGCGCTCTGGCTGTACATCGTCGCTCCGATCGTCGGAACCTCGCTCGGCGGGCTCGCCTACCAGTTCGTCCGCGGCGAGTAGCGCTTTACGAGCGTCTTACGCCCGGGAGACGCACGGTTGACGCGACCGACGAACGGTGAGGTACGTCAACCCCCTGTCCCACGAAGGAGAACCCCGAATGCACAAGCTCCTCTACCTCGCGGCCCTGGCCCTCGCTGTCGCGGTGATCGTTCCCGTTGCGGCGCTCGCCGACGATCCGCTCGCAGCGATCCAGGCCGACATCACGCAGCTCCAGACCGACGTGCAGGCCAAGCACGACGCGGTCCTCGCCGACGCCCAGACGCTCCAGACCGACGCGCAGAACCTCGTCGGCTCCGACAAGGCGACGGCGAAGGCGACGATCAAGGCCGACGTGTCGAAGCTGACCGGCGACTGGCGGTCACTGCTCACGGTGTGTCTGGCCGACCGCGCGCAGCTGCGCACGGACGTCGACGCAGCTCACACCGCAGGTCTCAAGGCAAACCAGATCCGCCCGCTCGTCCGTGAGGCCAACCTGCAGATCCGGGCCTCGAACCTGGAGATGCGGGCCGGTGTCCTGAAGGCCCGCGCGGCGGTCATCGCCCTGCGCCAGAGCTTCCAGGCTGCTGGTCAGACCGCTCCGCCCGTGACGACGCCGCCCGCGTCGCCGCCGGCGGTAGCGCCGATCACCCCGTAGGCACTGCGCCTACGGCAGGAAGCTCAGCACGTCGTCGACCGCGAGCCGCTCCTTCGGGGGCGGCTCGCTCATCGGCGGCCCGAGGTGGATGAGCGCCACGACGCGCTCGCTCGGGCCGAGGCCGAGCGCCTCGCGGACGGGCTCCTCGGTAAAGCACGAGGGTGTGCGCCAGTACGAGGCCAGGCCCCGGTTCGTCGCCCCGAGCAGCACGGCGTAGACCGCGCAGGCCGTCGCGTGCAGGTCTTCCTCGTCGACGTGCGGATCGCCCGAGAGGGCTGCGGTCGCGAGCACGAGCGTCGGCGCGCGCCGCAGCTTCAGCGCCTCCTTCTCGCCGGCCAGCTCCTCGATCCGGGCCCGGATCTCCGGCCCGAGCGCCCGGAAACGCCAGGGCTGGGTCAGCTTGTGGTTCGGCGCGTGGCGGGCAAGGTCGACGAGCTCCCGGACCGTTTCGCCGTCGACCGGCGTCGACCCGTACTGCTTATGCGTCCTACGGGCCTTGATCGCAGCTTCGGCGTCCACGTCGGCGCAAGGTACAGGTCTGGTTCAATGGCCCCAAGAATGGCGGCACAAGTCGAAGAGCTCCCCGAGAACAAGGTCAAGCTGACCGTCGACGTCCCGGCCCACGACGTGCACCACGCCGTCGAGCACGCCGCGAATGATCTCGCGCAGACCGCCCGCATTCCCGGCTTCCGCAAGGGCAAGGTGCCGATGCCGCTGCTCGTCCAGCGCGTCGGCCGGGAGCGCGTCTACGCGGAGGCGGTCGACAGCCACATCGGCGGCTGGTTCTGGAACGCGGCGACCCGCGCGCGCGTCAACCCGATCGCGCAGCCCGAGTACGAGTACGACCTGCCGACCTCCGACAGCGAGGACTGGAGCTTCTCCGCGACGGTCGAGGTGCAGCCCAAGCCCGAGCTCGCCGACTGGACGACCCTCGAGGTACCGAAGGTCGAGGCGGAGGTTCCCGAGGAGGCCGTGCAGGCCGAGCTCGAGACGCTGCAGCGGATCGCGGCCGAGATCGTCCCGGTCGAGGGCCGCCCGGCGCAGGAAGGCGACACCGTCGTGGTCGACCTGATCGCCGACGACGGCACGGCCCAGCGCGACTACGTCGTCGAGCTCGGCTCGGAGCGGCTCGTCGAGGAGGTCGAAAACGGGATCCGTGGGCTCTCCCNNGACCTCGCGAAGGCCTCCTCGGAGTTCGACACCCTTGCCGAGCTGCGCGCCGACGTCGAAGGACGCCTCCGCGCGCAGATCGACGACGAGATCGAGGGCCTGTTCCGCGCCGCGACGGTGGACGAGCTCGTGCGCGCGTCGAACTTCACCGCGGCCGGCCCGCTCGTCGAGGCCCGCACGCGCGAGCTTCTGAACGGTCTCGCCCGCAGCCTCCAGCAGCGCGGCATCGACGCGAACACCTACCTGCAGCTCACCGGCCAGACGCCCGACGTGCTCGAGCAGCGCCTGCGCGCCGAGGCGTCGATGTCGGTCGCCCGCGAGCTCGTGCTCGAGGCGGTCGCCGACCAGCTCGGCATCCAGGTCACCGACGACGAGATCCGCGAGGAGCTGCGCACCGCCGGTGAGAGCGACGAGGACATCGAGGCGTTCGTCGCCGAGGGCGGGGCAGACCGCGTCCGCGACGACATCCGCTTGAAGAAGGCACTCGACCGCATCGCGGCCGAGGTGAAGCCGATCGCGCCCGAGCTGCACGAGGCGCGTGAATCGATTTGGACGCCGGAGAAGGAGCAACCGGCTGAGTCACCGAAACTGTGGACCCCCGGCAGCAAGGAGCAGACCTCATGAGCCCGCTAGTCCCAATGGTCGTTGAACAGACTTCGCGCGGCGAGCGCGCCTTCGACATCTACTCGCGTCTGCTGGCAGAGCGCATCGTCTTCCTGGGGACCCCCGTCGACGACCAGATCGCGAACCTGATCATCGCCCAGTTGCTGCATCTGGAGTCGGAGGATCCCGACAAGGACATCTTCCTGTACATCAACTCGCCGGGCGGCTCTGTCTACTCCGGTTTGGCCATCTACGACACGATGCAGTTCATCAAGCCGGACGTGCAGACGATCTGCGTCGGCATCGCGATGAGCATGGGCTCGCTGCTCCTGGCCGGCGGCGCGAAAGGGAAGCGCATGTCGCTGCCGAATTCACGGATCCTGATCCATCAGGTGTCCGGCGGCTTCCAGGGCCAGGGCACCGACATCGAAATCCAGGCCCGCGAGGTGATCGGCCTCAAGCGGCGCCTCGAGGAGATCTACGCCGAGCACACTGGCAAGACCCAGGAGGAGATTTCACGCGACATGGAGAGAGACTTCTTCCTCGGCCCGGTAGAAGCCGTGAGTTACGGAATCATCGACTCCGTCATCACACATCGCGACACAGTCCGCAGAGAGGCCGCTGCTTAATACGGCCCCCTCTAGCCGTTTTGGCTAAATCGGGGTAAAAGGAGATCGGGATGGCGCGCGCGAGTGAAGGAAACGAACAGCTTCTCTGCAGCTTCTGCGGCAAGTCGCAGCGGCAGGTCAAGAAGCTCATCGCCGGTCCCGGCGTCTACATCTGCGACGAATGCATCGATCTCTGCAACGAGATCATCGACGAGGAGCTGACGACCCCGAGCACGCTCGACCTCGACAACCTGCCGCGCCCGAAGGAGATCTACGCCTCGCTGAACGAGTACGTCGTCTCGCAGGAGGAGGCGAAGCGCACGCTGTCGGTCGCCGTCTACAACCACTACAAGCGCGTCCAGATGGGCACCGAGGACGGCGAGGTCGAGCTGCAGAAGTCGAACATCCTGTTGCTCGGGCCGACGGGCTGCGGCAAGACGCACCTCGCGCAGACCCTCGCGCGGATCCTCAACGTCCCGTTCGCGATCGCCGACGCGACCGCGCTCACCGAGGCGGGCTACGTCGGTGAGGATGTCGAGAACATCCTGCTGAAGCTGATCCAGGCTGCCGACTTCGACATCAAGAAGGCGGAGACCGGGATCATCTATATCGACGAGGTCGACAAGATCGCGCGCAAGGCCGACAACCCGTCGATCACCCGCGACGTGTCGGNNCAGCAGGCGCTGCTGAAGATTCTCGAGGGAACGGTGGCGTCGGTGCCGCCGCAGGGCGGGCGCAAGCATCCGCACCAGGAGTTCCTCTCGATCGACACGACGAACATCCTCTTCATCTGCGGCGGCGCGTTCGCCGGCCTCGACAAGATCATCGCGAAGCGTGTCGGCAAGAACGCAGTCGGCTTCGGGCGCGACATCTCGTCGAAGCGCGACTCCGCCAGCGCGGAGCTGCTCGCCGAAGTGATGCCGGAGGATCTCCTGAACTTCGGCCTCATCCCGGAGTTCATCGGCCGCCTGCCCGTGCTGAGCGCGGTCCACCAGCTCAAGCGCGAGGACCTCGTCCAGATTCTGACCGAGCCGAAGAACGCGCTCACCAGTCAGTACCAGCGCTTCTTCAACTACGACTCGATCGACCTCGTCTTCACCGACGACGCGCTCTGGTCGATCGCCGACAAGGCCCTCCATCGCGAGACGGGCGCCCGCGGCCTGCGGTCGATCATCGAGAACGCGCTCCTCGACGTGATGTTCGAGCTGCCCTCCCGTAAGGACGTCTCCAAGTGCGTGATCACCAAGGAGACGATCGAGAAGGGCCTCAAGCCGACGCTCGTGACGAGCGCCGGCAGCGACACGGTCGAGCCCGACGAGCTCGCCGAGGAGTCGGCCTAACCTCGGCTCCTCGGGTGTCTGACACCTCGGTGTCAGACATCTTTTTGGCCTGCTCGCGCGCCTCCTGACCGGGGCGTCTTTACGTCGCAGCCCTTGACAGGCCGGATCCAGACGGCCATAACTCACACCTGAATCGGGTATCAGGTTCGGGCACATAACACCAGGGAGGATGCGTTCATGCGTCATCGCTTCACGAAGGTCCTGCTCGGGGTCGCGCTCTTCACGCTGCTCGCCGGCACCGCCACGGTCGCCGCGCGATCGCATCACGCGACGAGCTCATACAGCGTCGGCTTCATCTATCCGCGCACGGGCCTGCTCGGGGCCTACGGCGCGGAGGAGCTCGAGGGCTTCAAGTACGGCCTCCAGTACGCGACGAATGGCACGGGCAAGGTCAACGGCAAGACGCTCAACATCACCTATCAGGATGACCAGGGCGTCGCCGCGACCGGCGTCACCGAGGCGAAGGCCCTGATCGGCCAGGGCGTCAAGATCCTGATGGGCACCGGCTCATCGGGCGTCGCAGTGCAGAT
This sequence comes from Actinomycetota bacterium, assembly GCA_003136795.1. GTDB lineage: Bacteria > Actinomycetota > Thermoleophilia > Gaiellales > Gaiellaceae > PALSA-600. Next base: position 3,164 of record PLDP01000055.1, on the reverse strand, counting down.
CGCTCCGCTCGCCGAACAGAACCAGGTGCTCTACATCTCGGGCCCTGCGGCTGCCGACGCGATCACCGGCATCAACAAGTACACCTTCCGCGCCGGCCGACAAACGATCCAGGACGTGCTCGACGCGAAATCGTTCCTCGGTAAGACGACGGGCAAGAAGGTCGTCGTCTTCGACCAGGACAGCGTCTTCGGGCACGGCAACTACGCAGCCGTGAAGGCGTTCTTCGTCGGTCACAACGTCTCCGAGATCTCGGTGCCGTTGACGGCCAGCGACTTCACCCCGTTTGCACAGCAGGCAAAGAACGCGAACCCTGACCTGATCTTCGTCGCCTGGGCCGGCACCACGGCCGGCGCGATGTGGAAGGCGCTCGACCAGCAGGGTGTGTTCGCCGGCACGCAGGTCGTCACCGGTCTTGCCGAGCGCGCAACGTGGGCGTCGCTGGGCGCTCAGGCCACGGAGATCCACTTCCTCTCGCACTACGTCTACACCGCTCCGAAGAACAAGGTGAACGACTGGCTCGTCCAGCAGATGCGCAAGCGTGGCCAGGTGCCGGACCTCTTCACGCCGGACGGCTTCGTCGAGGCGCAGATGCTCGTGCACGCACTGCAGAAGGGCAACTACAACGTCAACAACATGATCACTGCCCTCGAGGGCTGGAAGTTCCTCGCTCCCAAGGGCTACCAGGCGATCAGGCCGCAGGATCACGCGATGCTGCAGCCGATGTTCCGTGTCGCACTGGTCCTGAAGAACGGTCACCTCGTCGCCAACGTGCTCGGCACCGCGTCGTCGTACGACACGGCGCCGCCTATCGTGGCGATGAAGGGTTAAGGGCCGAAGGCATTATCAGCGCGTGAGCGCATCCCCGATCCTCGCAACCAGGAACCTCGGACTCGACATCGGCGGCGCGACAATCGTCGCCGATGTCGGGCTCGAGGTCCGCGAGGGCGAGCTGCTCGCCGTGATCGGCCCGAACGGGGCCGGCAAGACGACGCTCTTCAACCTCGTCTCCGGCCTGCACCGGCCGACGAGCGGCAGCGTCGAGCTGGACGGCGTCGACGTGACCGACCAGCCGCCGTTCCGCCGTGCGCGTGCAGGGCTCGGCAGGACGTTTCAGGTGTCGAACGTCTTTCCTGTGCTCACGGTGCACGAGAACGTGCGCCTGGCCGCCGAGGCGGCGATCGGCGGGACGATGCGGATCTGGCGGCGCGCCACCGCCGTTTCTGAGGCGGTCGAGCGTGCGACGTGGGCGATCGGGCGCGTCGGTCTCGCCGGGCGCGACGCGTGGCCGGCCGGGCTCCTCTCGCATGGGGACAAGCGCAAGCTCGAGTTGGCGATGTTGCTCGCCGGACGCCCGCGCGTGCTCCTGCTCGACGAGCCGATGGCGGGCGTCTCGATGGAGGACGTCCCGGAGCTCGTCGAGCTGATCCGCTCGGTGCACGTCGAGGAGGGCAAGACCGTCCTGATGGTCGAGCACCACATGGAGGTGGTGACCGGCCTCGCGCAGCGGATCGCGGTCATGCATCACGGGCGGCTGCTCGCTGTGGACACACCCGACGCGATCATGGCCAACGAAACCGTGCGGCAGGCATACCTCGGGGAGGAGCTGTGAACCTCCTCTCCATCAAAGACCTGCACGTCTACCTCGGCGAGTCGCATGTGCTGCAGGGGATCTCGTTCGACGTCGCCGAGGGCGGCGTGACTGCGCTGCTCGGCCGCAACGGCGTCGGCAAGACGACGACTCTGCGCGCGTTGCTGGGGCTCGTCGATCGTCGAGGCACGATCGAGTTTGCCGGCGACGCTATCCAGCGCGTGCCGACGCACAAGATCGTGCGCCGCGGAGTGGGGTACGTCCCCGAGGATCGCGACGTCTTCGCCGGACTGACGGTCGACGAGAATCTTCGGCTCGCGGAACGAGACGCCGAGCCGCAGTACGCCCTCGTGTATGACCTCTTCCCCGAGCTGCGCGAACGCGGCAAGCAGGCGGCAGGCACGCTGTCGGGAGGCCAGCAGCAGATGCTGGCGATCGGCCGGGCGCTCCTGAACGACAATCGCGTGCTGCTCGTCGATGAGCCGACGAAGGGGCTCTCGCCTCTCCTCGTCACCGAGGTGGCGCTGGTGCTCGAGCGGGTGTCGGAGCTGACGACGGTGCTGCTCGTCGAGCAGAACCTTGGCGTCGTGCAGCGTGTCGCCCGCGATGCCGTCGTGCTCGACACGGGCCGCGTCGTCCACATCGGGCCCGCCAAGGAACTGTTGGACGACAGGCCGATGATCCATCGCATGCTCGGAGTGGGATGAGCACTTTTTTGCTGTTGACGATCACCGGCCTCGGCCTCGGGGCGATGTACTTCCTGATTGCCTCCGGGCTGTCGCTGATCTACGGGTTGATGGGCGTGCTGAACTTCGCGCACGGCGTCTTCCTCACCGTCACGGCGTACACGCTGTGGTTCACCGAATCGAAGCTCGGCGGCGTCTCGGTGCTGCCGCGCTTCCTGATCGCTGCGCTGGCCGGTCTGATCGTCGGCGCGGTCTTCGCCGCGCTGGTGGAGCTCGTCCTGATCCGCCCGCTCTACGGTCGCCAAATCGAGCAGGTGCTCGTCACCGTCGGGCTTGCCCTCGCTGTGACCGCGCTCGTGACGGCGATCTGGGGGAGTGATGCGCGCGTCGTCGCGGCGCCTGCCTGGATCGGCAGCACCACGACCGTCTTCGGTGCGCACATTCCAAACGACCGCTGGCTCGAGATCGCGGCGGCGATCATCGTCCTCTTTGCACTCGAGGCGTTCCTGCGCCGGACACGCTACGGCCTGATCGTCCGGGCGGGCGTCGAGAACCGTGCGATGGTGACGGCGCTCGGGATCGACGTCCGCAAGTCCTTCACGCTGGTCTTTGCGATCGGCGGGCTCGCCGCGGGGATCGCGGCTGTCCTCTTCTCCCTCTATTCGACGACCGTCGACCCGCAGCAGGGAACGTCACTCGTGATCTTCGCGTTCATCGTCGTCGTGATCGGCGGGCTCGGCTCGATCCGCGGCACCGCGTGGGCTGCGGTGATCGTCGGGCTCGTCCAGCAGTACGCGAACTACTACGCGTCGTCCGGGCTCGGCGACCTCAGTGTCGTTCTGCTGCTCGGAATCGTGCTGATCGTGCGGCCGCGCGGCCTCTCCGGGAG
>PLDP01000037.1 GCA_003136795.1 Actinomycetota bacterium | reverse complement strand
ATCCAGATCCTGGTCGGCGCCGTGGTGGGCGCCGCCGTCGGAGCGTCGGTCGGCGTGCACTGGCGGACGATTGCCACGCTCGCCGTGATCTGGGTGGTCGTGCCGCCGGTCGCGGCGCTCGTCGGCTTCGCCGGCGGCAAGGCATTCGGATCGGTGACCCGCGTCGGGGGCGCCCTGCTCCTCGTGGGCTGCCTCGCGTCGTTCGCGATGGGGGCGAACGACGTTGCCCTCGCAAGCGGCGCGCTCGTCGGGCCGAACGTGCTCGGCCCGCACGGCGCGGGCCTGCTGTGCGGCTTCGGGCTCGCCGCCGGCGTGCTCATCACCGGGCGGCCGCTGCTCGATCGCGTCGCGTTCGACATCGTCGACCTCGATCGCGTGACCGCGACAGCGGCGCAGTTCGTGCAGGCGCTGGTCATCCTCGTCGCGGTCTCGTTCGGCTACTTCACCTCGATGAACCAGGCGCTGGTGGGCGCGATGGCCGGCGCAGGGCTCGCGCGCGGCCGTCACACGGTGCACACGAAGACCCTCGTCGGGATCGTGCGCGGCTGGGTCACCGGCCCGCCCACCTCGTTCTTGCTCGCTCTCGCGGCAGCGCTCGTCGTCCGCTGGGTGTCGGGCGCCGGCGCCCTGGCGCGCTAGAGTCTGACAAGTGCCCTCGACCGTTGTGGTCGGCGCGCAGTGGGGCGACGAAGGCAAGGGGAAGATCGTCGACCTGCTCGCCCAGGATTCGGATGTCGTGTGCCGCTATCAAGGCGGGCCCAATGCCGGGCACACGATCGTCGTCGCGGGAGAGACGTGGAAGCTGCGGCAGATGCCGAGCGGCGTCGTCTCGGGCACGCAGTCAGTGATCGGAGCCGGGTGCGTCGTCGACGCCCAGGTCTTCGTGGACGAGGTCGACCTGCTGATCGAGCGGGGCATCGACCCGTCGATCGTCGTGCTCTCGGGCAACGCGCACCTGATCATGCCGTGGCACGTGACGATCGACCAAGCCTCGGAGCGGCGCCTCGGGTCGCTGCAGATCGGGACGACGCGCCGGGGCATCGGCCCGACCTACGCCGACAAGGCGTCCCGGATCGGGATCCGCGTGCAGGACGTGCTCGACCCGAAGATCCTGCGGGAGAAGATCAAGGTGGCGCTCGCCGAGAAGAACCTCTGGCTAGAGCGGATCTACGAGGCGAAGCCGTTCGACCTCGAAGAGGTGTGGTCGCAGTACGCCGGCTTCGCCGCGCGCCTGGCGCCGTTCGTCGGCGACGTGTCGCTGCTCGTGGACGACGCGCTGCGCGGCGGGAAGCGGGTGCTCTTCGAAGGCGCGCAGGCGACGATGCTCGATCTCGACCACGGCACGTATCCGTTCGTCACGTCGTCGAATCCGATCGCCTCGGGCGCGGCGACCGGGATCGGCATCGGCCCGACGCGGATCGACCGGGTGCTCGGGATCTCGAAGGCCTACGTGACGCGCGTCGGCGAGGGGCCGTTCCCCTCGGAGATCGTCGGCCCCGACCAGGAGCGGCTGCGCGAGCTCGGCGGCGAGTACGGCACGGTGACCGGCAGGGAGCGGCGCTGTGGCTGGCTCGATCTCGTCGCGCTGCGCTACGCCGTGCGCGTCAACGGGATGACGTCGCTCGCCTTGACCAAGCTCGACGTGCTCTCCGCCTTCGACAAGCTGCCCGTGTGTGTGCGCTACCGGTTGCGTGACGGCTCGGAGACGGAGCACTTCCCGGCGCACCAGTCCGATTTCCATCATGCGACCGCGGTGTGGGAGACCCTGCCGGGCTGGTCGCAGCCACTCGACGACGCGGCCTCGCTCGACGACCTGCCGGCGGCCGCGCGCTCGTACGTGGAGTACGTCTCGCGCGACCTGCAGGTGCCGATCGAGCTGGTCGGCGTCGGCGCCGCGCGCGAACGCGTTCTCGCGTGATCGCGGCAATCTCTGCGAGCGCCTGGACGCAGATCATCGTTGCGGCGTCGATCTTCGTCCCGGTCACGGTCGCTGCCTGGATCACGGTGGTGGTCCTACGCGGGAAGAAGGACGACCCGGACGAGCAACGCTGGCGCCGCCTGGACGAGCAGCGCAAGGAAGCCGAGCAAGACCACTAGCCCGCAGGGACAGGCCGCAACAAGACCAGTCCTCTGGTCAGACCAAGGTTTGCCGAAGTGACACAAACGATTCACAGGCTTGCCAGGTCGCCTGGGGTGTCGACGTCTGCAACGAGCGCCGGGTCGACCTCCACCTCGACCACGTCGAGATCCGCATAGGTTCGGTACAGCGCGAGGGGGCCCTCGGCGAGGCGCTGCTCGAGCAGCGGGAGCGCGGACTTCGCCCAGGCGCCTGGCAGCGGGCCGGTTTGCGGGACGGCGGCGTCGTGGCACGCATCGCCGAGCGCGCGGATGAGCTCAGCCGTCACGCGCGGGCAGTCGACCGGCAGGAACACAACGACGTCGTGCGAGGCAGCGCGGAGGCCCGCGACCACGCCGGCGATCGGCGCGCGGACCTCCGCACCGTCGTCGAGCACGTCGAACGGTAGCTCGCCGGCCTTGCCGACGACGAGCACCTCGTCGCAGGCCGCGGCGAGCACTCGGCGACCGCGGTCGTGCAGCGTCTCGCCGTCTAACTCGATCAGCGCCTTGGGCGAGCCGAAGCGCCGGCTCGCCCCGCCGACGAGCAGCACGCCGGTCAGAGCTCGATGCATCAGCGCTCCGGCGCCGACCAAGTCGGCGCCTCCGCGTCATTCGACTCCGTCGAGCCTACATCGACGCGCCACGGCTCGGTGTAGATGTTGAGCCGGCCGCCGCGGACGAAGCCGCACAACGTGACCCCTCGGTCCTGCGCGAGCTGCACGGCGAGCGACGACGGCGCGCCCACGGCGACGAGTAGCGGACAGCCGGCGACAGCAGCCTTCTGCACGAGCTCGAACGACAGACGGCCGCTGACGCAGAGCACCGACCGGCCGAGTGGCAGCAGACCCGCGCTGAACGCCCAGCCGATCACTTTGTCCATCGCGTTGTGACGCCCAACGTCCTCGCGCAAGCAGAGCAGCTCACCGTGCCCGTTGAAGAGGCCGGTGGCGTGGAGCCCGCCGGTCGCCTCGAATGCAGGCTGCGCCTCGCGCAGCCGGTCGGGCAGGCTCGCGAGGAGCACCGCCGGCAGGCGCAGGTCGCTCTCGACGCGCGGCGCCTCGACCGCGACCGCCTCGAGCGCGCCCTTGCCGCAGACCCCGCACGACGACGTCGTGTAGAAGCTGCGTGCGAGCCGGGCCGGGTCGAAGCCCGGGGCATCGAGCTCGACCGTGTTCGCCGCCAGGTCGTCGGGCACGCGGGCGCCGGCCGGCCGCAGGCCTTCCGAGAGCGCGAAGCCGATCGCAAGCTCCTCGTCGTGGCCCGGCGTGCGCATGGTGACGGCGACCGGTGTGCCGCCGATGTGGATCTCCAGCGGCTCTTCGACGGCGACGACGTCGCCGGTCTCGCCCTCCGGAAAGCGAACGACCTCCACTCTGGCAGTCGAGTACGGCGGCACATCCATCACGCAAGTATCCTCGCCGCGTGCAGGTGGTGGTCGTCGGCTCCGGTGCGCGCGAGCATGCCCTCGCGTGGCGGCTCCAGCAGAGCCCCGGGCTGACGGAGCTCCATGCCGCGCCGGGCAACCCCGGGATCGCTGCACTCGGGCGCTGTCATCCGGTGCGAGCGGACGACGCCGACGGCCTGCTCAGCCTCGCGCTGACGCTCGGCGCCGACCTGGTCGTGATCGGGCCGGAAGGACCGCTCGTCGCAGGCATCGCAGACGGCCTGCGGATGAACGGGATCCCCGTCTTCGGGCCCAGTGCCGCCGCGGCACAGATCGAGGGCTCGAAGGCGTTCGCGAAGGACGTGCTGCGCGCCGCAGGCGTGCCGACCGCCAAGACGCTCTCCGTCGCGCGTCCGCCCTGCGTGGTCAAGGCGGACGGCCTCGCGTCCGGCAAGGGCGTCTTCGTCTGCCGGACGGCCGATGAGATCGACGAGGCCCTGCTCGCCGTCACCGCGCTTGGCGGAGAGTTCGTGATCGAGGAGCTGCTCGAGGGCGAGGAGGTGTCGCTGTTCGCGCTTTCGGACGGTGCTCGGCTCGTGCCGCTCGGCGCCGCGCAGGACTTCAAGCGGATCGGTGACGGCGACGCGGGGCCGAACACCGGCGGGATGGGCGCATACTCGCCCGTGCCCTGGTTCGCGGACGCCGACGAGCTCGTGGAGCAGGTGCACCGGCCGGTGATCGACGAGCTCGCCCGGCGCGGAACGCCGTTCGTCGGCTGTCTCTTCGCCGGCCTGATGATCACAGCCGACGGCCCAAAGGTGCTCGAGTTCAACGCGCGCTTCGGCGACCCCGAGACGCAGGTGCTGCTGCCGCGGCTCGAGGGCGACCTGCTGGAGCTGCTCCTCGCGGCCGCGCTCGGCGATCTGTCCGGCGTCGCGGCGTCGATGACCGCCGACGCGGCTGTGACCGTCGTGCTGGCCGCGCCGGACTACCCCGCGCGGAGCGACTACGCAGGCGCGCCCATCAAGGGCGTCGAGAACGCCGAGGCCGCAGGCGCGCTCGTCTTTCACGGCGGCACCGCGGTACGTGACGGCACGGTGGTCACGAACGGAGGCAGAATCCTCTCCGTGACCGGAACCGGGACCACCGTGGCGGACGCCCGCGCTCGCGCGTACGCCGCAGTCGACCTGATCTCGTACGAGGGCATGCAGTTTCGCCGGGACATCGCGGCGGTGGCAAGTGGCTGAGACCGTGGTCGGGATCCTGGTCGGGGCGGAATCCGATCGTGCACGGATGCAAGCCGCGCTCGACGAGCTCGACGCGCGCGGGATCGGCTGGGAGTTCGAGGTGCGCTCGGCGCACCGGACGCCCGATGCGGTCGCCGAGTACGCCAGGTCGGCGCAGGGCCGCGGGCTCAAGGTGCTGATCTGCGGCGCCGGCCTCGCGGCGGCGCTGCCGGGCGTCGTCGCAGCGCACACCGAGCTGCCGGTGATCGGCGTGCCGCTGCGCTCGTCGATGTCGGTGCTCGACGGCCTCGACGCGCTGCTCTCGATCGTGCAGATGCCGCCGGGCGTTCCGGTCGCGACGGTCGGTGTCGACAACGCGAAGAACGCAGCCGTGCTCGCCGCGCGCATCCTCGCGCTCTGCGCTCCGCCCTCCTGAACCGGCTCTACACTGTTCGGAGTGATCGCCCGCTACTCCCGTCCGGAGATGAGCCGGATCTGGTCGGAGGAGGGCAGGCTCGCACGCTGGTTCGAGGTGGAGCTGGCGGCACTCGACGGTTGGGTCGAGGTGGGAGCCGTGCCTGCCGCCGACGTCGCCGCCATCCGCGCGGGAGCAGCCGTGCCGACGCCCGAGCGCGTTGCCGAGATCGAGGCGACGACCGACCACGACCTCGCCGCGTTCGTCGACGCGGTCGCCGAGCAGCTCGGGCCCGAAGGCCGGTGGGTCCACTACGGGCTTACGTCCTCCGACGTCGTCGACACCTCGCTCGCGCTCCAGATCCGGGACGCGGGCGAGCTGATCCTGCACGGCGTCGACGCTGCGCTGGGCGCGGTGATCCGGCGCGCCGAGGAGCACCGGCGGACGATCTGCATCGGACGGTCGCACGGCATCCACGCCGAGC
>PLDP01000012.1 GCA_003136795.1 Actinomycetota bacterium | reverse complement strand
CCGGGCGGAAGCGCACGGCATTGCCGGGACAGACGACCGGCGGCTCGAGCTAGGCGGCGTCTACCAGGGGCCGTAGTTGCCGCTGTTGGCCTTGCGCAGCGCGGCGACGTAACCCGCCCGTTGCTGGAGCGACTCGTCCGAGTCCGCCGGCACGGCCAGCAGGCCGCGCACGTCGTCGACGGCCGTGAAGCCCTTGCGCTTCATCCAGTCGGAGAGGCCGTCGAGCAGCACCGTCGCGTAATCGGGCCCGTGGCGGAGCAGTGCCGACGCGGTCATGACGACGTCGGCGCCGGCGAGCAGGTACTTGGCGACGTCGTCCGAGCTCGCGACGCCGGTCGTCGCCGCGAGCGACGCCTGGACCCGTCCGTAGAGGAGCGCGATCCACGTGCGCGGCAGCCGGCCTTCGGCCGGGCCGGAGAGGCCGACCGGGGGCGCGACGGCGAGCGTCTCCGGGTCGATGTCGGGCTGCAGGAACCGGTTGAAGAGCACGAGGGCATCCGCGCCGGTGTCGTCCAGGCGCAGCGCCATCTCGCCGGTCGAGCTGAAGTACGGGCTCAACTTGACGGCCACCGGCACGCTCACCGCAGCCTTGACGCGTGCCAGGACGTCGATGTGCCGCTGCTCGACAGCGCGGCCCGAGATGCGCGGGTCGCCGGGCAGCGAGTAGATGTTCAGCTCGATCGCGGCGGCGCCCGCATCCTGCATCGCGCGGGCGTACTCGACCCAGCCTCCGGGCGTCACGCCGTTGAGGCTGCCGATCACCGGGATGTCGACGGCGGCGGCCGCGCGCTCGAGCAGGCTCAGGTATTTCCGCGGGCCGAGCTCCTCTTCTGCTGCCGCCGGGAAGTAGGAGAGCGACTCGGCGAAGCTCTCGGTGCCGGCCTCGACGAGGCGCGCGTTCTCGGCCACCTCGCGCTGCAGCTGCTCCTCGAAGAGCGAGTAGAGGACGACCGCGCCGACCCCGGCGGCTGCGAGCCGTTCGATGCCTTCCACGGTCTGGGAGAGCGGGGACGCCGACGCGACGAGCGGGTTGCGGAGCGCGAGACCCATGTAGCGAGTCGAGAGATCCATCACCCGTCCCTCCTGCCGTCGGCGGCGAACTCCTGCGCGCCGCGGGTTGCCATCTCCTCGTAGACGTTCCAGCGCTGCGCGACACCCTCTTCGGCCAGGCCGTGCAGCCGTTCGGCTTCGGCCGGGTCGGAGTTCGCCAGGCTGCGATAGCGCAACTCGCGGTCGGTGTACGCCGAAAGCGGAATCCGCGGGCGCGGCGAGTCGAGCAGGAACGGGTTCCCACCCGCGCTGCGCACCATCGGGTCGTAGCGAATCAGGGGCCAGTAGCCGCTCGCGACCGCGCGGTACTGCTGGTCGAGGCCGTTCTTCATCTCGATGCCGTGCGCGACGCAGTGGCTGTAGGCGAGCACGAGCGACGGCCCGTCGTAGGCCTCCGCCTCGCGCAAGGCGCTCAGGGTCTGCTGCGGGTCGGCGCCCATCGCGACGCGCGCGACGTAGACGTTGCCGTAGGCGATCGCCTGCAGGGCGATGTCCTTCTTCGGGACCGTCTTGCCGGCGGCTGCAAACTTGGCGACCGCGCCGAGCGGCGTCGACTTCGACATCTGGCCGCCGGTGTTGGAATAGACCTCGGTGTCGAGCACGAGGACGTTGACGTTGCGCCCGCTCGCGAGCACGTGGTCGAGCCCGCCGGAGCCGATGTCGTAGGCCCAGCCGTCACCGCCGACGATCCACACGCTGCGGCGGACCAGGTGGTCGACGACGCTCTGCAGGTCGGCGACGGCAGGCCCAGCGAACCCGTCGAGGCGGCTCTTGAGGTCGTCCACCCGCGCGCGCTGCGCGCGCAGCTCCGACTCGCGCAGTTGCGGTGCCTCGAGGATCCCGTCCACGAGCTCCGCGCCGAGCTCGTCGCGCAGCTCAACGAGGCGACGCTCCGCCAGCGCGGTGTGCCGGTCGGCAGTGAGCCGGAACCCGAGCCCGAACTCGGCGTTGTCCTCGAAGAGCGAGTTCGACCAGGCCGGCCCGCGCCCGTTGGCGTCGGTCGTCCACGGTGTCGTCGGCAGGTTGCCGCCGTAGATCGACGAGCAGCCGGTCGCGTTCGCGATCATCAACCGGTCGCCAAAGAGCTGTGAGAGGAGCTTCAGGTACGGCGTCTCGCCGCAGCCCGCGCACGCGCCGGAGAACTCGAAGAGCGGCTCCAGGAACTGGGTGCCGCGCACCGTGCCGAAGTCGACGCGCGAGCGGTCGGTCGCGGGCAGCTGCTCGAAGAAGGCGATGTTCTCGCGCTCTGCGACGACGAGCGGCTCGCGCTGGGCGAGGTTGATCGCCTTGCGCACCGGCTCGCCGGGCGCCGTGATCGGGCACGCCTCGACGCACAGCTCGCAGCCGGTGCAGTCCTCGACGTAGACCTGCAGCGTGTAGCGCGTGTCCGGGAGGCCGACGGCATCGAGCGGCGCGGACCGGAACTCGCCCGGTGCGCCGTCGAGCGCGGACTCGTCGTAGTACTTGGAGCGAATGACGCTGTGCGGGCAGACGAAGCTGCAGTTGCCGCACTGGATGCAGAGGTCGGAATCCCAGACGGCGACGAGATCGGAGATGTTGCGCTTCTCGAAGGCGGCCGTGCCGCTCGGGTAGGTGCCGTCGACCGGCATTGCGCTGACCGGCAGCCCGTCGCCGCGGCCGGCGAGCATCTCTGCCGTCACGGTGCGCACGAACTCGGGCGCGCTCGCGGGGACGACCGGTGGCAGCGCACGTGTGGCCGACGCGTGGTCGGGCACCTCGACGCGGTGCAAGCCTTCGAGCGCGCGGTCGACTGCAGCGTGGTTCTTCGCAACGACCTCGGTGCCGCGGCGGCCGTAGGTCTTGACGATCGCCGCCTTGATCCGCTCGATCGCTTCCTCGGGCGGCAGGACGCCGGAGAGTGCGAAGAAGCAGGTCTGAAGGACGATGTTGGTGCGCCCCGCGAGGCCCACCTCGCGCGCGATCTTGCCGGCGTCGATCGTGTGCACCTCGATGTGCTTGGCGATGATCTGCTCCTGCACTGGGAGCGACAGCGCATCCCACACCTCGTTCGCCGCGTGCGCGCAGTTGAGGAGCAGCGTCGCGCCGTCGGCTGCGCGGCCGAGCACGTCGACCTGGTCGAGCAGCCCGAACTGGTGGCAGCCGACGAAGCTCGCCTGCTGCACGAGATACGGCGCTCGGATCGGCAGCGGCCCGAAGCGCAGGTGCGAGACCGTCTGCGAGCCGGACTTCTTCGAGTCGTAGACGAAGTAGCCCTGCGCGTGCAGTCCCTCTTCGCCGCCGAGAATCTTGATCGTGTTCTTGTTCGCGCCGACCGTTCCGTCCGAGCCGAGCCCGAAGAAGACCGCGCGGACTGTCTCCGGGGGCTCGATGTCGAGGGTCGCGTCGTAGTCGAGGCTCAGCTTCGAGACGTCGTCCTTGATGCCCACCGTGAACCGGCGCCTCGGCTTCTCCGCCGCGAGCTCGTCGTAGACGCCGGCGACCATGCCCGGCGTGAACTCCTTCGACGACAGGCCGTAGCGGCCGCCGACGACCCGCGGCATGACCTCGCGCTCGCCGTCGGCGAACGACTCGGTCAGCGCCGAGACCGTGTCGAGGAAGAGCGGCTCGCCCATCGAGCCGGGCTCCTTCGTCCGGTCGAGCACCGCGATCTGCCGCACCGACGCGGGCAGCGCGTCGAGCAGCGCCTGTGCGGGGAACGGACGGTAGAGCCGAACCTGGACGACGCCGACGCGCTCACCGCGCGCGTTCAGCGCGGCAACCGTCTCGCGAATCGTCTCGGCGCCGGAGCCCATGACGACGATCACGCGGTCGGCTTCCGGATGGCCGCTGTATTCGACGATGTGGTAATGGCGGCCGGTGCGCTCGCCGAGCCGCGCCATCGCCTTCTCGACCACGTCGGGCACGACCGCATAGAACGGATTGACGGTCTCGCGCGCCTGGAAGTAGACGTCGGGGTTCTGCGCCGTGCCGCGGATGAACGGCCGCTCCGGCGAGAGCGCGCGCTCACGATGCGCGCGAACGTGCTCTTCGGGCACGAGCGCGCGCAGATCGTCGTCTTCGAGCAGCTCAATCGTGTTCAGCTCGTGCGAGG
>PLDP01000206.1 GCA_003136795.1 Actinomycetota bacterium | reverse complement strand
CGCCTCTCCGCGCAGGCGGGGCGGAGCTCGATCTCGACGCGTTCGATCCGTACCTCATCTACTTGCGAGATGCCGGGATCGACGGGGTCTTGCTGCTGGGGACGACGGGTGAAGGCATGCTCTTATCTCTTTCTGAGCGTAAGAGGGCTCTTTCAAACGCTGTTACCGGCCCGCTGCCCGTGCTCGCGCACTGCGGCGCCCAGACCACCGACGACACCGCCGCGCTCGCCGCCCACGCGGCCGAGGCCGGGGCGGAGGCCGTTGCCGTGATCGCGCCGCCCTACTTCCAGTTCGACGACGACGCCCTGCTCGCCCATTTCGTCGCCGCCGCGCGCGCCTGCGCCCCGCTCCCGTTCTACGTCTACGAGCTCGAGAAGGCCTCCGGCTATGCGATCCCGGTCTCCGTCGTCGAACGACTGCGGGAGACCGTGGACAACGTGGCCGGCATGAAGGTGAGCGACGCGCCGTTCGCCAAGGTCGCGCCGTACCTGCTCGAGGGCCTCGACGTGTACATCGGCGCCGAGGCGCTGATCGGCGAAGGCCTCGCCGCGGGCGCGGCGGGCGCGGTCTCCGGTCTCGCGTCGGCCTTTCCCGAGGTGGTCGTCGAGGCGGTGCGAAGCGGCGACTCTTCCGCGGCCGGCGAGCTGCGCGCGATCATCGACCGCTACCCGCGCCACGCCGGGCTGAAGGCCGTCGTCCGCTCACGCGGCGTGCCGCTGCGCGAGGACGTGCGCGGGCCGCTGCGCGGGCTGACCGACGCCGAACGAGCCGAGTTGCTAGTCGCGGTGCTCGCGTAGCTCGTCGATCGCGTGCCGCGCCCGGGCGTGCACGTCGGCGCGGCGCTCATCGACGCTGGCCGGCTCGGGTTCCGGTTCCGGCTCTTTCGTCGAGGCAAGCTTCGCCTTCAGGTCGTCCGCGGGCGAGGGAGCGAACGCGGGCCGCGCGCGACGGCGAAGGATCACCCGCAGGCCGAGTGCACCGGCCAGCACGGCGAGCAGTCGTTTCACGGCCGCGATGCTACACTGCCGCCGCTTCTCGCCACGCCCGTCGCGCCGTCACCCGATACGGCGCTCGTGAGGTGGGGCCGATTCAGTCCATGAGAAGGGAGAATTCGGGCCTGTGAACGAATACGAAATCATGCTGCTGCTGGACCCGGAGCTCGCCGAAGAGCGCGCGAACGAGATCATCCAGCGCATTCGCGACTCCGTCGAGGGAGCGCAGGGCACCTGGGACGGCCACGAGCCGTGGGGTCGCCGGCGCCTCGCCTACGAGATCGGGCACAAGACGGAGGCGGTCTACCACCTCTTCCTCTTCACCGTCCCCGCCGAGACCCTCGCCGAGATCGTGCGCGTCCTGAAGATCACGGACGGCGTCGTGCGGCACGGCGCCTACAAGCGCGTCAAGGGCTCGACCCACACGAAGGCCCCGGCGCAGGTCGCCGTGGGCGCGCCCGCATCGGCCCCGGCCGAAGACGGCGATGACATCGACACGGCTTCCGAGTAGCCTGGATCGACCTTCGGAGAGGAGCGAGAAACCATGGCAGCCAACATCAATCGCGTCGTGCTCGTCGGCAACCTGACCCGCGACCCCGAGCTGCGCCACACGCCGTCCGGCATGGCGGTCTGCAGCTTGCGCATCGCGGTCAACACGCGCCGCAAGGACTCAACGTCCGGTGAGTGGACCGAGAAGCCGAACTACTTCGACATCACGGTCTGGGGCAACCAGGGCGAAAGCTGCGCCCAGTACCTCGCCAAGGGACGGCCCGTGGCGGTCGACGGCCGCCTCGAATGGCGCGAGTGGGACGCCCAAGACGGCACCAAGCGCCAGGCGGTGGAGATCATCGCCGACTCCGTCCAGTTCCTCGGCGGCCGCGATGCCGGCGCCGGCGGCGGTGGCGAGGGCGGCGGCAACCAGTTCGTGCCCGCGGGCGCGTCGGGCGGTTCCGACGCGGACTTCCAGGGCTCCGACGACGACATTCCGTTCTAAGGAGAGGTTCTTGGCAGAAAAGAAATCCGATCGCGACCGCACCTCGTCCTCGAGCAGGAAGCGCAACGCCCCGGCCGGCCCCGGCCGCCGCAAGTCGTGCTTCTTCTGCAAGTCCAAGGTCACCGAGGTCGACTACAAGAACGTCAACGAGCTCCGGCGTTACGTGTCCGAGAAGGGGAAGATCCGCAACCGCCGCATCAGCGGCGCGTGCCGGCGCCACCAGCGCCAGGTCGCGGTCGCCGTCAAGCGCGCCCGCGAGATCGCCCTCCTCCCGTACGTCGGCGACAAGTAACCGAGCCCGATGGAAGTCATTCTCAGAGAGGACGTCGACACGCTTGGCCTGCGCGGTGAGGTTGTGAACGTCGCCCGCGGCTACGCGCGCAACTTCCTCCTCCCGCGCGGCCTCGCCGAGGTGGCGACGCCCGCGCTCGTCAAGGAGCTCGAGAAGCGCGACGCCCAACGGGCCCGCAACGACGCTCAGACCGTCGACGAGGCACGCGCGCTGGCCGCGCGGTTCGAGGCGCTCGAGCTGCGCTTCGACGTGACGGCAGGGCCGACGGGCTCGCTCTTCGGCTCGGTCACCGCGACGAACGTGGCCGACCGGCTCTGGGAGCAGGAGAAGCTGCGCGTCGACCGTCGCAAGCTCGACATGGCCACGATCAAGCGGATCGGCCGCTACACCGTCCCGCTGGAGCTCTTCACGGGCGTGACCGCGGGCCTGAAGCTCGTGGTCGCCCCGGAGGGCGAGGAGCTGCCGCCCGAGGAGGAGCTGGCCGAGCTGGAGGCGCAGGAGCGCGCCGCCGCCGAGGCCGCTGCGGAGGCCGCCGCGCCCGCCGTGATCGAGTACGAGGACGTGCCGGAGCCGGCCGACGAGGCCGCCGAGGCCGAGGTTCCCGAGCTCCCCGAGCTCGACGCAGGCCCCGAGATCCCGGCCGAGCAGGAGTAAGGGCGAGGATTTCGTCCACAGGCTCTCCACGGGCCTGTGGACGACTGTCCACCCGTTCTCCACAGACGGTTCACAGCTGTGGATTTGGCGTCAAAGTTGACGCAAAGAGCGTCCGTTTCGTCCACTACCGAGACGCGAACGTACGTTCTATACTGCCTGCATAGACGACACCTTTGATCACCGAACGAGTGCTTTCCACACCCTTTCGGGTTCGCGCGACACCGGGTCTACTAGGCAGCACATGGCCGCGCCTGCCCAGGCCCTCCAGACCGCCCCGGTCCCGCCCCAGAACCTCGATGCCGAAGAGTCGGTCCTCGGGGCGATGATGCTCTCTCCGCTCGCGATCGGGGCTGTCACGGAGTCGTCGAACCTGAGCGCGGCGGACTTCTACCGCGAGAGCCACGGGCACGTCTTCAAGGCGATCCTGTCGCTCTATGCGAAGGGCGAGCCGGTCGACGCGATCACGGTCGTCGACGAGCTCGACCGCTCCTCGACGCTCGACTCGGCAGGCGGCCAGGAGCGCGTGCACGAGCTGGCGGCGCTCGTCCCGGCGGCATCGAACGCGGCGCACTATGCGCGGATCGTCAGCGAGATGTCGACGCTGCGCGGGCTGATCCGCGCCGGCAACGACATCGCGCGGCTCGGCTTCGACCGCCCTGGCGAGACGATCGAGCTCGTCGACCGCGCCGAGAAGATCGTCTTCGACCTGTCGCAGCAGCGCGTCGTGACGGAGTTCGCGCACATCGACGAGCTGCTCAAGGAATCGTTCGAGACGATCACGAAGCTCTACGAGGCCGGCAGCGACATCACCGGCACGGCCGCCGGCTATCGCGACCTCGACCGGCTCACCGCGGGGTTCCAGCCCGGCAACCTGATCATCATCGCCTCGCGCCCGTCGATGGGGAAGTCCGCGCTCGCGCTCGGCATGGCGGCGAACGTCGCGGTGCGGCACGACACGCCGGTCGCGCTGTTCACGCTCGAGATGTCGAAGTCGGAAGTGACGCAGCGCCTGATGTGCTCGGAGGGCAAGGTCGAGTCGCAGCGGCTGCGCACCGGCAAGCTCGCCGTCGACGACTGGCCCCGGCTCACCGCCGCCTGCGACAAGCTCGCCAAGGCGCCCATCTACGTCGACGACACCGGCTCGATCACGATGATGGAGATCCGGTCGAAGCTGCGGCGCCTCAAGATGCGGGAGCCGCGGCTCGGCCTCGTCATCGTCGACTACCTGCAGCTGATGACGAGCGGCACGTCGGCCGAGAACCGCGTGCAGGAGGTGTCGCAGATCTCGCGCTCGCTCAAGGTGCTCGCACGCGACCTCGAGGTGCCGATCATCGCGCTCTCGCAGCTCTCCCGCGCGGTCGAGCAGCGGCACGACAAGCGCCCGATCCTCTCCGACTTGCGCGAGTCGGGCTCGATCGAGCAGGACGCCGACCTCGTGATGTTCATCTACCGCGACGAGTACTACAACCCGGAGGAGACCGACTCGGCCGGCATCGCCGAGCTGATCCTCGCGAAGCACCGGAACGGCGCCACCGACGGCATCAAGCTGAACTTCACCAAGCGGTACGCGAAGTTCCAGGACCTCACGAACGTGCCCGCATGACCACGGTCTGGATCTCACCCTCCGCGACGGCGTTCTCGTGCCTCTGCGAGACGTGCATGGAACGCGCGCGCCAGGAGGGGCTGCTCTTCTCCGAGGCGTTGATGGTCTCGAGCGTGCGCGGCTCGATTGCGGCGGACACCGACGTTGCCCTCGCGCGCTGCGCCTCGGGGCACGAGATCACGCTGCGGCGCGTCGAGCGGCCACCCGGCCTGACTCGTCCCGACGACAGGCAGTTGCAGATCGCCTGATGATGGAACGTCAGCATGTCTGGCTCGGCCCGGAGGCAACGACCTTCGATGAACCGTGCGAGGTATGCCTATCTGTTCGCGAGTCGCTTGCCGTGGACGCGTGTGTCGTGCACGGGACGTTGCGCCGCGACGCCGACGTCGGGTTCACCACCTGCCGCCGCGGCCACAGGATCGTCGTGCGCCGTGTGGCGCGCCGGCTCGTCCGAGCTGTGTGACCCCGCTCCTCGTCGCGCTCGCGCTCGCGTTCGCCTGGTCGATCGGGTCGCACTACACCGGCGCGTGCATGGGCATGCCGTACGCGCTCGGCGCGGTGCGCGCGCGGGTCGCGCTCGGGTTGATGGCGCCGCTCGCGCTCGCGGGCGCCGCGCTCGCGAGCGGCAAGGTCGCGACGACCGTCGGGCGCAAGTTGATCGACGCGACACCGACACGCCTCGGCGAGGTGGTCGTCGTCGCGGTCGCGTTCGCCGTCACCGCGATCTACAACCGCATCCGCATCCCCACCTCGACGATCCAGATCCTGGTCGGCGCCGTGGTGGGCGCCGCCGTCGGAGCGTCGGTCGGCGTGCACTGGCGGACGATTGCCACGCTCGCCGTGATCTGGGTGGTCG
>PLDP01000271.1 GCA_003136795.1 Actinomycetota bacterium | reverse complement strand
GTGCGCGCAGGGCCTCGGCGCCGTCGCCTTCGATCTCGACCGCCCGGCCACCCTCGAAGCGCACGCGGAGATCACGGATCACGGTGCCGCCGACGTCGAGCGGCTTCGTCGCCGTCACGACGCCATCGGTGCGCAGCGGATCCGGCGAGGTCGCGATCTCCTCGGTCGGCAGGTTCGGCGCGTGCACGATGCCGTCGACCGTCTGCATGNNCCTTCGAAGCGAAGCGCGTCGAAGCGATGTGCGTCGACCCGCTTTCCCGCCTCGTGCAGTTGCGCAAGCCGGGCATGCCACGCGGCGGCGGGATCGGGCTCGTCGAGCCGCAGCACGAAGACGAGCTGCTCCCAGAGCCTGGCCATCGCCGTGTCGTCGTCGACGCCGGGATGCACGAGGCGCGCCCATTCGGGCGTCGGCCACGGGACAACCGTCCAGTTCGTCGTCTTGGCGTTGATCACGTCGAAGTTCTCGGCGAGGGCGGGCAGCGCGTCGCGGCCGGCGCGCGCAGGGTCGACGCCGGCGAGCAGGCCGGGCGGGATCTGCGGGGTGATCGAGATGCGCACGCCGTGCCCCGCGCCGAGGTCGACGAGGCGCCGCCCGTACCACGACGGCACGAAGTCGAGGGTCTCCTCGGCCGCCCGCTCGAGGCGGATCCGCTTGACGTGCGGGTCGAAGTACCAGGGGTCGACGAAGAGGGCCCCGCGCTCGTAGGCCGCGGCGGCAACCAGGCGCGCGAGGAGCGCCGCCCGGGGCTCTGCGACGATCCAGACCGTCTGGCCGGCCTGCACGTTGGCGCCGACCTCGACGATCAGGGCGGCGTAGCGGCGGAGGAGCGCGTCGTCCAAGGCTGCGAGAGCCTACTCCGTCCGACCAGATCGTCTACAGTCCCATCCGCACCGCCCCTTTAACCCGGTCCAGCGAGGCCGGAAAGGAGTCGAATGTCTCACCCTGCCGTCACACGGTCGCAGCGTGTCCTGCTCGACGAAGAGTCGATCCGGAGGACGCTCTCCCGCATCGCGCACGAGATCATCGAGCGGAACGAGGACCTCGACACGGTCGCGCTCGTCGGGATCCACACGCGCGGGGTGCCGATCGCCCAGCGCATCCGCAAGCTCGTCGAGGAGCGCTCCGGCGAGGAGCTGGCGCTCGGACAGCTCGACATCACTTTCCACCGCGACGACGTGCACGTGCGCGCCGGGCAGGCACCGCGCCGCGCGCAGCCGCTCGTGCGCGACACGAAGCTCGACTTCGACCTCGAGGGGCGCACGGTGATCCTCGTCGACGACGTCCTCTACACGGGCCGCACGATCCGCGCGGCGATCGACGCGCTCTTCGAGTACGGCCGCCCGGAGCGGGTGCAGCTCGCCGTCCTCGCAGACCGCGGCCACCGCGAGCTGCCGATCCGGCCCGACTACGTCGGCAAGAACCTGCCGACGACGCGCGGCCAGCGCGTGCAGGTCGAGCTGATGGAAGTCGACGAGGTCGATCGCGTTGTCCTCATCTCCGACGGAGAGGAGCACAACGTTGACTGACCTCCGTGTCGTCGGCGGCGACCTGCTGCCGCCGTCCGACGATCGCCGTCATCTGCTCTCCGTCGCCGACCTGACACGCGACGACGTCGAGCGCTTGCTCGCGACGGCCCGTTCGTTCGCGCACTCGCAGGAGCGCGACAACAAGAAGCTGCCGACGTTGCGCGGCCGGTTGATCCTGAACGTCTTCTACGAGTCGTCCACACGCACGTCGTCGTCGTTCGAGCTGGCGGCCAAGCGGCTCTCCGCCGACACGATGACGTTGAAGGCCGTCGGCTCGTCCGTGGACAAGGGTGAGTCGCTCAAGGACACGGCGCTCACACTCTCCGCCTACGACCCCGACGTGATCGTGCTGCGCCATCCCGAGATCGGCGCCGCGCAGTTCGTCGCACGCGCGACGGACGCCCGCGTCGTGAACGCGGGCGACGGCAAGCACCAGCACCCCACGCAGGCGCTGCTCGACCTGCACACGATGCGCGAGGCATTCGGCCGGCTCGACGGCCTGCAGGTCGCGATCGTCGGCGACATCACGCACTCGCGCGTCGCACGGTCGCTCGTCCAGGCGCTCAAGCTCGTCGGTGCGAGCGCGATCCTCGTTGGCCCGCCGGCGCTGCTTCCGGTGGGACTCGCGCCGACCACCAGCGACATCGCCGCGATCGCCGACGCCGACGTCGTCTACGTGCTGCGCATGCAGCAGGAGCGGATGCTCGCAGGCGCCAACTTCGTTCCGTCGCTGCGCGAGTACACGGCGCGCTGGGGCATCACACCGGAGCGCCTGCGCGACGGTCAGCGCGTGATGCACCCCGGCCCGATGAACCGCGGCGTCGAGATCGACGCGCGTGTCGCCGACTCCGACGCCTCGCTCGTCGTCGACCAGGTCCGCTCGGGCCTGATCGTCCGCATGGCCGTGCTCTACGACCTGCTGACCACCGGGCCGGTTGCGGTCGAGTCCGCGGTGGGGGTGGCGTGATGCTCGCCGGACGCACCGGGACCGACAACGTCGTGATCCGCGGCGCGCGCCTGCTCGATCCCGTCGAAGGGCTTGACGCCACGCTCGACGTGCGCATCGACAACGGCGTGATCGCCCAGCTCGGCAGCGAGCTCGACACGAACGAGCACCGCGTCGTCGACGCGAGCGGGTTGATCCTGGCACCGGCGTTCATCGACCCGCACGTCCATCTGCGCACGCCGGGACGCGAGGACGAGGAGACGATCGCCTCGGGCACCGCGGCGGCCGCGGCCGGCGGCTACTGCGCGATCCTCGCGATCCCGAACACCGACCCGGTGATCGACGACGCCGACGTCCTGCGCGGCCTGCGGGCGCGCGCCGCGGAAGAGGCGCAGGTGCCCGTCGGTTTCATGGCCGCGGTGACCAAGGGGCAGGACGGGGAGGAGCTCACCGAGATGGGCGCGCTCGCGGACGCGGGCGCCGCCGGCTTCACCGACGACGGCCGCCCGGTCGCGACGGCGGGTGTGATGCGCCGCGCGCTGCAGTACAACGCGATCACGGGCCGCATGATCGCCGTGCATTGCGAGGAGCAGTCGCTGACCCGCGGCGGCCACGCGCACGCGGGTCTCGTCGCGGCCGAGCTCGGCCTCGGCGGCTGGCCGTCACTTGGCGAGAGCCTGATGGTCGCCCGCGACCTCGATCTCGCCGGCGAGACCGAACAGCCGGTGCATCTCATGCATCTCTCCGCGCGCGAATCGGTCGAGCATCTCCGGCGGGCGCTCGCAGCCGGGATCCGGGCAAGCGCCGAGGCGACGCCGCACCACCTCTGCCTCACCGACGAGGCCGTGCGTAGCCTCGACCCGAACATGAAGATGAACCCGCCGCTGCGCAGCGAGGAAGACCGGGTGGCGCTGCTCGACGCCGTTCGCGACGGGACGATCGCCGCGATCGCGACCGACCATGCGCCGCACTCGCCCGAGGAGAAGGACGTGCCGTTCGAGGCGGCGCCGTTCGGTGTCATCGGCCTCGAGACGTCGTTCGCCGCGCTCTACACCCAGCTCGTCGAGCCGGGCGTGCTGTCGCTCGAGACGCTGCTCGAGCGGATGTCGGCCGGCCCCGCCGGGATCTTCGGGCTCGACCGTCCGCGGATCGCGATCGGCGCGCCCGCGAACCTGACGCTGATCGACCCGAACGCCACGTGGCGGGTGAAGCCGTCGGCCCTCCGCTCGCGGTCGCTCAACTCGTGGCTGCTCGGCCAGCGCCTGCGCGGCAGGGTGAAGCTGACGATCGCGGCCGGCCGCGTGGTGTTCGAACTGTGAACCCGGCAGCTCTGGTGCTCGAAGACGGCAGCGTCTTCGAGGGGCAGTCGGTGGGCGCGGACGGGTTCGCCTTCGGCGAGGCGGTGTTCACAACGTCGATGAGCGGCTACCAGGAAGTGGCCACCGACCCGAGCTTCGAGGGGCAGATCGTGTGCTTCACCGCGCCGATGGTCGGGAACTACGGCGTCGCCGAGGCACGCAACGAGTCGCGGCGCGCACACGCGAAGGCCGTTGTCATGCGTGAGGCGCGCGGCCCGGAGTGGACCGACTGGCTGCACGAGCACGGCGTCGTCGGGCTCACCGGCGTCGACACGCGCTCGCTCGTCCTGCATCTGCGCGACCGCGGCGCGATGCGCGCCGCCGCCGCGACCGGCGACGTGTCGGTGGACGAGGTGCTGACAGCTGTGCGTTCCCAACCGGAGATGGCGGGAGCGGCGCTCGTCGCCGGTGTCTCTGCACGCGAGCAGTACACCTTCGCCGCCGAAGGACACGTGCGCGTCGCCGTCGTCGACTACGGCTGCAAGCGCTCGATCCTGCGCCGGCTCGCCGGGACCGGCGCGGCGGTCGACGTCTTTCCGCACGACGTCGACGCAGGCTCGGTCGCAGGTTACGACGGCGTGCTGCTCTCGCCCGGCCCCGGCGATCCCGCGCCGCTCCAGGCCGAGACGAAGATGCTCCAGGAGCTGCTCGGCCGGACGCCGGTGCTGGGTGTCTGCCTGGGGCACCAGCTGCTCGCGCTCGCGACCGGCAAGGAGACCTTCAAGTTGCCGTTCGGCCATCGGGGCGCGAACCATCCGGTGATCGATCACCGTTCGCGCCGCGTGCTCGTGACCTCGCAGAACCACGGCTTCGCGGTGGCCGGCGACGACGAGACGGGCGTCACGCACAGCTCGCTCTACGACGGCACCGTCGAAGGGCTCGACTATCCCGAGCTGCGCGCCCGCTCGGCGCAGTTTCACCCGGAAGCGTCGCCCGGCCCGCACGACGCAGCATCGATCATCAGCGGCTGGGTCGAGGAGCTGAAGTCCGCTGCCTAGGCGCTACGACCTGAAGTCGATCTGCATCATCGGCTCCGGCCCGATCGTGATCGGCCAGGCGGCGGAGTTCGACTACGCAGGCTCGCAGGCGCTGAAGGTGCTGCGCGAGGACGGGTT
>PLDP01000201.1 GCA_003136795.1 Actinomycetota bacterium | reverse complement strand
TGGCGTGGATGATGGACACCTATTCGATGCAGAAGGGCTACGCCGTGCCGGAGATCGTCACCGGCAAGCCGGTCTCGATCGGCGGTTCGCTCTTCCGGCACGAGGCGACCGGTGCGGGCGTCGTGATGTGCGTCGAGCGCGCCTGCGAGCGGCTCGACTGGCAGCTTGCCGACCAGCGCTGCGTCGTGCAGGGCTTCGGCAACGTCGGCGGGATCGCCGCGACCGAGCTGCACGACCGGAGCGCGCGTGTGATCGCCGTCTCCGACCTCTCCGGCGGTGTGCTCGCGGCCGGCGGGCTCGACATCCCGACCCTGCACGCGTATGTCGACGAGCACGGCTCGCTCGAGGGCTACGACAGAGGCGTCGAGCGGATCACGAACGAGACGCTGCTCGAGCTCGAGTGCGACATCCTCGTGCTCGCGGCGCGCGAGGATCAGGTGACCGAGTCGAATGCCGGCAACCTCCGTTGCAAGCTGGTCATCGAGGGCGCGAACGGGCCCACCTCGAACGAGGGCGACCGCATCCTCGCTTTGCGCGGCATCCCGGTTCTTCCCGACATCCTCGCGAACGCCGGCGGCGTCACCGTCTCGTACTTCGAGTGGGTGCAGGACCTCGGGCGGCTCTTCTGGGACCGCGACGAGATTCGCCGCCGCCTCGCCGACAAGATGTCGGACGCGTTCGACCGTGTCTGGAACGTCTCGCACGAGCGCGGCATCCTGCTGCGCGACGCCGCGCTCGTCGCGGCGATCCACGAAGTCTCCGGCGCGCTCGAGGCGCGCGGCGTCTACCCGTAGGCATGACGGAGCAGCTCGTCAAGGATGCGATGGTGTCGGAGCCGTTCTCGCTCGACGTCACGGCGTCGACGCAGGAGGCCGGCGAGGCGCTCGCGCGTCCCGAAGTGCGCGCGGTGTTCGTCTGCGACGGCGAGAAGCTGATCGGCGTCGTCACGCGAAAGACACTCGTGCGTGAAGTGGTGGCGCCGGGCCGCGACCCGAAGACTACGAAGCTTGGCGAGATCGCCGAGGCGCCGAACGCGACGATCGAGGCCTCCGCGGTGCTCGCCGATGCGTTCGCGTACCTCGAGGAGCACGACTACGAGCGCGTCCCCGTCGTCGAGGACGGCAGGCTCGTCGGTGTGCTCTCGCGCTCGGTCGTCCAGCGGCGGCTGGCCGAGGACGAAGAGGTGTCAGACACCGAGGGTTAGGCCGCGACGTCGACGAGCGAGATCTCCGCGAGGAGCGTCTCGAGTGCCTCGCGGAGGCCCTGCCGGACGTCGTCGTCGACGAGCCGGCCGTGCTCGTCCAGCTTCTCGTGTGCGTGGCCGACGGACAGCTCGGCTTCGGCGACCCGCGCGCCCATCGCGCCGAGCACCTTGCGGAGCTCTGCGGCCGCCCAGACGCCGCCGAATGCGCCGGCGCTCGAGCTGATCACCGCCACGGGCTTGTTACGGAACGCACTCGTCGCCAGGGGACGCGAGCCCCAGTCGAGCGCGTTCTTGAGCGCGCCCGGGATCGACGAGTTGTACTCGGGCGTTGCGAAGAAGATCGCGTCGACCTCGCGCACGAGCTCGCGGAAGGCCGCCGCCGCCGCCGGGGCCGGGACGACATCGTCGTCGTGGTCGTACGGCGGGATCTCCTTCAGGCCGTCCCAGAGGAGCACCTCGACGCCCTCCGGCGCCTCCTCGCGCACCGCGCGGAGGAGGGCCGTGGAGTTCGAGGCGTCTCTGAGCGAGCCGCTGATCGCGAGGACGCGCATCGCTTACGCCTCCTGGGCGACCAGGGTGAGCTCGGCCTTGAGGATGACCTCGTTGGAGAGGGCCGGCTCGCCGCTCGGAAGCGGCATGTTCCAGTTCATGTCGAACTTCGTGCGGTCGACGGTCGTCTGGAGCTTCAGCCCGACGCGGGTGGCGCCGAAGTGGTCGACCGCGGGGCCGACGATCGTGCCCTTGAGGACGGCCGGACGGGTGATGCCCTTGATCGTGATCTCGCCGTCGATCTCGACGGCGTCGCCGTCGCGCTTCAGCGCGCCGGCGAAGCTGACCACGGGGTGGCGCTCGGCATCGAAGAACTCGGGTGAGAGCAGGTGCGCCTGGAGGTTCTCCTCCTTGGTCTGGATGCTCTCGATCCGGGCCGAGCCGGCCAGTTGGCCGTCGGTGAGGGATGCGTCGAAGTCGACGACCTCGCCGCCGAAGGTTGCGACCGCGTAGGGGACCTCGAAGGCGACGCTGGAGTGGACGGTGTCCGCCTGCCAGGTGCCGGTCGGGATCCCGGTCTCCGTCTCGATGATCGTGCTCATGTCTCGTTCCTCCTAGATACTTGATTACGCAAGCATCGTAACAAAGAAACTTGAGAACGCAAATATCTTGCTCAGCAGCAGGTATAGGCGCCCGAGGGAGCGTCGCCCTCGGCCGGCGCGGGCAGCGCGGCGGCCTCGAGCGCGGCCCCGTTCAGGATGTCCCGCTCGGACGGCGCGATCCGGTCGAGGCCAAGGTGCAGCAGCACCTCGCGCACGATCAGCACGCCGGCCGCGATCACGTCGCTGCGATCGGGCTGCAGCAGGCGGGCGCGGCGCTCGACGTCGGTCGAGCCGTGGAGCCAGTCGAGCACCTCGGCGATCCCGGCGAGCGTGACGGCGTCCAGCGCCGCCAGTTCCGCGGTCGTCCCGTCGACCCCGACCAGGCGCTCGGCCTGCAGGTCGGGCAGGTGCGACCGGACGTCGGCCGCGGCTGCCTCCCAGTTGCCGCCGTGGCGCTCGGTGAGCCGCACCGAGCCGATGTCCATGCTCGTGCGGAAGCTCTCGGTGATCAGCTCGGTCGACCCGCCGCCGACGTCGACGATCACGGTGCCCGGCTCGAGCGGGCCGACGCCGCGCAGCGTCAGCGCCGCTTCCTCGTCGCCGGTCAGGAGCCGCGTCTTGAAGCCGTAGGACCACTCGACCTCGCCGAGGAACGCCTCGCCGTTCTCGGCGTCGCGCACGGCGCTCGTGGCGATCGCCAGCGTCCGCTCGGCGCCGAGCTCGTCGAGCTCGCGGCGGTAGTCCGTGAGGACGTTCCGCACGCGCGCGACGGGAACGGGGAGGAGGCGGCGACGGGCGTCGACGCCCTCCCCGAGCCGGGTGATGTGCGTCCTGCGGACGACCTCGTCGACGCGCCCGTCCTCGACGTCGGCGACGAGCAGGCGGGTGGCGTTTGTCCCGAGGTCGATCGCGCCGACGCGCGTCACTTGCCGGGCACCACTCCGCGGAGCCGGGCGAGCGTGGCACGCGCCTCGCCGGCCGCGGCGCGCAGCAGGGCAAGCTGCGCGAGCGAGCCCTGCAGGTGCTCCGTCGCCGTCGCGAGCCGCTCGGCGCCGGCGGTCAGCGAGACGGCGTGCTCCTCCGCGGAGGCCGCGGTGCGCATGACGTCGTCGAGCGCCGCGCCGGTCGTGCGCGAGAACGAGCGGAAGGTCCGCCACGCGCGCAGCGCGCGGAGGGCGGCGACAGTCACCGAGGCGACGAGCGCGGCGAGCAGGAACACGAGCGCGACCCAGTCTGTGGTGGTCATTTCGCCATGGTAACGGCGCCTCGTAGACTCACTCGGATGGGGAGGGTGAAGAAAGTCGTCACCCGCCACTACGGCCTCACGCAGGTGGCGATCGTCGTGGCGGGGATCGAGGCGTACGAGCTGCTGCGCAAGACGATGACGCCGAACTGGGCCGTTGCGGAGCGTCACGCGCGAGATGTGCTTTCGCTCGAGCGCGTCGCGCACATCGAGTGGGAGGAGGAGCTGCAGCGGACGTTTCTGCGCGCGCCCGACCTCGTGCGGGTGATGAACGTCTTCTACTTCGTCGGTCACTTCGTCGTCACTGCCGTCTTCTTCGTCTGGCTCTACCGCACGAACCAGGGCGCGTTCCGCCGGTTCCGAAACGGCTTCCTGACGGCGACGTTCCTCGCGTTCGTCGTCCACTGGGGCTTCCCGACCGCGCCGCCGCGGCTTGCAGGGATCGGGCTCGAAGACACGTTGCGGCAGCTCTCCCACATCGACATCGGCTCGCGAACGTCTGCGTCGTTCTCCGACCCGGTCGCAGCCGTCCCGTCGCTGCACGCCGGCTTCGCGGCCGGCGTGGGGCTGGGGCTCGTCCTCTATGCGCGCTCGATTTCCTGGAAGGTGATCG
>PLDP01000241.1:11173-22204 GCA_003136795.1 Actinomycetota bacterium | reverse complement strand
TCGTCGTCGCCGCCGACGACCCACGAACGCGGCTGCGGCACACCCGCCTCGGCCAGCCGCTCGCGCTGGCGCAGCTTGTTGGTCGCGAGCACCGCGGTCTGCGGCGAGATCGGGTGCGGCAGCCCTGCGCGCTCTGCGACCCGCGCGGCGACCCCCACCGGCCAGTCGGTGCCCGGCGAGATGATCCCGTCGACCGCGAGCGCGCCGGCCAGCCGCTCGATCGCGGGCTCGTCCTCGGTCGAGAGGATGCAGCGCCGGTCGGCGAGGCGGAACCCGGGCGCGGCGGGATCGCGGTCGACGACGGCGACCCAGATCCCACGCGCACGCGCGGCCTCGAGCAAACCGAGTTGAGCGGGACCCGCCCCGAGGACGAGCAGGCGCGCCGTCACTCGTCAACCGCCCGCGGGAACACGAAGAGCGGCACGACGGCGCCACCGCCGATCAGGAGCGAAACGATCGTCCGGTAGCTCGAGTTCGTCAGATGGCTCTCGAGCGGGAGCGTCGAGATCCAGTAGGTGAGCAGCAGGCCGCCCGCCGCGAGCACGAGCCACGTCCCGGCGAACGCCAGCAGCGGCCACTGCCGGGCGACGAGGCCGACAACCAGCGCGAGCAGGATCACCCAGACCAGCAGGCCCCAGCTCTGCGTCTTGGCAAGCTGGTGCCAGAGCTCGCTCGCCGCCGGTCCGACACGATCGGCATGTGCGCTGAGATAGGAAGGATCGACGGCGTGCCCCAGATCGTAGTCGGGCGTGGTGAGCCCGTAGGCCGAGCAATAGAGCCGCCAGGGCAGGATCAGCACGAGGACGGCGCCGATCGCCTTCGCGGCCTGGCCGGCAAGCGCGCGGTCGCGCGCGACGGCGACCGCGACGGCCAGCGCGACGCAACCGGCCAGCGCGAACAGGAAGCCTTCGCTCTTCGTGATGCCGGCCATGCCGAGGAACACGGCGAAACACGCAAGCAACCACGTCTCGTTCGCGCGCGAGACGACCCACGCCGCGCCTGCGCCGACCCCCAGCCCGACGAAGAGACCAAGCGGCACGTCAGCAAACCGCGTCAGCAGCTGGAAAAGGATCTGAGGAGCGGCGACGATCGCAATCGCGACGAGCGCGATCACCCAGGTGCGCGCACGCGAGCGCAGGAGCGACCAGAGCGCAACCGGGAACGCGCACGCGAGCAGCCAGAACTGCACGCCGATCGCCGTCGAGTCGTACTGCCCCATCGCCTTGAACCCGAGCGCTTCGAGCGTCGGCAGCCCTAGCGGATACGGCGACTGGCCGTAGTTGCCGGAGCGGAGCGCCGCAGGCGCGGCCGACGGGTCGTCGTAGAGCAGGCGCGCCTTGGCGAGCCAGATCGCCCACGAGTCCCACTCGAGGTCGGGCCGCGTCGCGAAGGTGCGCGCCGCGTAGGCGAGCACCGCCGCGAGCACGAGGAAGAGCGCGCCTCCGGCGAGGCCGCCGCGCGACGCCTGGAGCCGCAGCCGCCCGCCGAGCCGGCCGAAGCGGCGCCAGGCACGCGCGCGAACGACTGCTGCAAGCACAACAACGGCGCCGACGACGATCGCGGTGATCGCGACCGGAGCGCCGAAGAGCGCGATGTACGAAGCAGGCAGCGTCACGACGACGAGCCCGAACGGATACGCCACGCCGAGCCGGTACCAGCTGGAGCGCTCGGCTGTCACCCAGCCCGCAGCCACGAGCGCTGCCCACCCCACGCCGAAGTACGCGGCGTTCGCGACGAGCAGGCCCGCGAGCTCACGAGTCACGGTTGATCCTCGAGACGTAGATCAGCTGCTGCCCCGCGCGGTATTGCTCCCAGAACTTCAGGTGCAGGACGCCGGGATCGGCATCCCACGAGAGGACGACGCTTGCCTTGTTCAGGTCTGTCGTCTCGATCGCGGGGAGCAGATAGACGTGCGCGACCAGCCGTGCGACGAACTTCTTGTCGCCGTTCGTGCTGAACGCCTCGTGCGGCATCTGGATGAAGTAGCGGTCCCAGGGCCGAAGCTCGGAACGCCAGAAGTCGAAGATGTCCATCGGCATCGGAATCGCCGTGCCGAACGCGCGGTCACGCTGGGCACGCGTCAGCCCGGTGTACCCCGCGTACTGGCTGTGCATCAGCCGCCACGAGTGCGGCACGTCCTGCCAGCCCGAGTACGCAAGCGCCAGCACGGTGACGGACGCCAGGGCGGCGGCAGCGCTGCGCCGCGGCGAGCTCAAGAGAAGCGGACCCGCACGAGCACCCAGAGCGCCTTGAAGCCGTCTCGCCAGGTGATCTTCTTGCCCTCCGCGTAGGTGCGGCCGTAGTAGGCGATCGGCACCTCGTAGATCCGCAGACGCTGCCTGCAGATGCGGCCCGTGATCTCGGGCTCGATCCCGAACCCGTTCTCGCGCANNAGCGTCGTGTTGTAGAGCACGCCCGCAACGAGGCTCAGGAGGTGGTTGCCGACCCTGTGCCAGAAGAGGTAGGCACGCTGCGGGCGACCGCCGGAGAGCCGCGAGCCGTAGACGACGTCGGCGACGCCCTGGACGATCGGCTCGATCAGCCCGGGAATGTCCCCGGGGTCGTACTCGAGGTCGGCGTCGTGGATCACGACGATGTCGCCGTCGACACGCGGGATCCCGGCGCGCAGTGCCGCGCCCTTGCCCTGGTTCGACTGGCGGAGGACGACGATGTTCGCGTGCTCGCCGGCGAGCCGCTCGAGGATCGCCGGCGTCTCATCGGTCGAGCCGTCGTCGACGACGATCAGCTGCTTGTCGAAGGGCAGCGCCTGGAGCTGCGCGATCACCTCCGCGATCGTCCCGCCCTCGTTGTAGGCGGGAATGAGGAAGCTGACCTTCACGCGACGGTCGTCCCTAGGACGAGAGCGCGCGAGTTTCCCGGGCGAGGATCGCTCTCCACCACGCCTCATTGTCGCGATACCACGCGACGGTGCGCTCCAGACCCTCCGCGAAGGAGGTGCGGGCCTGCCAGCCGAGGAGCGCCTGCGCCTTGTCGACGGAGCCGATGTGGCGGTCGACCTGGCCGAGCCGCTCCGGCACGTTGCACGTCAGGTCGCGAGGCTTGCCGAGCACATCGAGCACCATCGTCGCGATGTCGGCGATCGAGATGTCGACGCCGGACGCCACGTTGATCACCTCGCCGGCGACCTGCTCGATCGGCGCTTCGATCGTGCGCTCGATCGCCTCCGCGTCGTCGAGCACGTACAGCCAGTCGCGCGAGGCGTGGCCGTCGCCGTGGATCGTCAACGGCTCGTCGGCGAGCGCCTGCGTGATGAAGCGCGGCACGACCTTCTCGGGATGCTGGCGCGGGCCGTAGTTGTTGAACGGGCGCACGATCACGATCGGCAGGTCGTACGTCGTCCAGTACGCGTAGGCGAGGCGGTCGGCCCCGGCCTTCGTCGCCGCATACGGCGAGCGTGGGTTGAGCGGATGCTCCTCGTCCATCGGCGCAGCCTCGGCGGTGCCGTACACCTCACTCGACGAGATCAGGATGAAGCGCTCGACGGGCGTGACACGAATCGCGTCGAGCAGGATCTGCGTGCCCTCGACGTTCGTCGTCACGAACTCCGACGCGCCGTGCTCGATCGACTTCTCGACGTGCGACTCGGCGGCCGCGTTGACGATCACGTCAACGCCTTCGACGAGCTCGCGCACGAGCGCCGCGTCGCGAATGTCGCCGTGCACGAACGAGAGGCGCTCGTGGCTCATCACGTCGGCGAGGTTCTCGAGGTTGCCGGCATAGGTGAGCGCGTCGAGCGTCACCACTTCATACGGAGTGAACTCGAGCAGGTGGCGGATGAAGTTCGACGAGATGAACCCTGCTCCACCCGTGACGAGAACGCGTTTCATAGCTCCTCTTCGATCGTGTACAACGGCCTGCCCTCGACGTCCCGCTGGACGCGACCGAGGGACTCCCCGATCAGGGCCAGCACGAATCCCTGGATGCCGAGAACGAGAACAATGCCTGCTCCGGCAAAGAGCGGCCCGGGGAAGTTGCTGTTCGCGATCCAGTAGACAACGCCGTAGACGCCGAGCGCGGCCGCCGCGAGCGAGCAGACGAGGCCGAGCGTGACGCCGATCCACTGCACCGGCTGCGGCCAGAATCCGGCAACGACGTGCAGCGCCAGGCGCACGAGCCGCAGCGGCGAGTAGCGCGAGCCCGACGCCGACGCGGCGTGCGAGACGTCCACCTCCTCGACGGAGACGCCGCTCGAGAGCACGAGCGCCTTCGTGAACTTCTGCCGGCCGATCGCGCCGAGCATCGGCTCGATCGCCCCGCGGCGGTAGCCGTTGAACGCGCANNCCGGCGGCCCGACGCGACGTCGGCGCGCTCGAGCGCCGCGAGCAGCTTCGGGATGTCCTCCGGCTCATTCTGGAGGTCGCCGTCCATCGTCACGATGAGCGCGCCGCGCGCGCGGGCGAGCCCGGCATGCATCGCCGGGTGCTGGCCGAAGTTGCGCTTGAAGCGCACCACGCGGACACGCGGATCGGACTCGTGCAGCGCGCGCAACCGCGCGTACGTGCCGTCGGTCGAGCCGTCGTCGACGAAGATCACCTCCCATTCAAACCGTTCGAGCGTCGCGGCGATGCGCCGGTAGAGCTCGTCGACCGAGGCTTCTTCGTTCAACAACGTGACAACAACCGATACGTCCATCTCACAAGACCCTAACCGGCGTTTCCTAGAGTCGTGGCCGTGCGGGTGGGCGACATCGTGCTGAAGCGGAGCATCTACCGCGGTAACGTGCGCTGGACGTTCCCGCATCGCTACGTCGGCGAGTGGGACGGCCGCGTCGGCATCTATTGCGGACCGGGCAACCAGGGCAAGGCGATGCGCCGCGGGCCCGACGGCTATCTGAAGCGCTGGGTGACCGACGCGCCGCCCTTCGACACCGACTGGGAGCAGACGCACGTGCTCCGGTTCGAGCGTGAAGGCGCGCGCCACAGCATCGAGGTCTACTGGGACATCGAGTGGAACCAGATGAGCTGGTACGTGAACCTGCAGTCGCCGGTCGTCTTCAACGGCGCGTGCATCGACACGACCGACGAGGCGCTCGACGTGATCGTCAGTCCGGAGGGAACGTGGAGCTGGAAGGACGAGGACGAGCTCGAGGAGGCGGTCGGGCTCGGCATCTGGACGGAGGCCGAAGCGGTCGAGATTCGCGCCGAGGGCGAGCGCGTGATCGCCGCGGCGCCCTGGCCTACCGGCTGGGAAGATTGGCGGCCCCCGGCCGACTGGGGGCCGCTCGGGCTGCCGCGGGACTGGCATGTGGTCTGAGGGCGACATCGTCCTGCGCCGCGAGGTGCTGAACGACGGGCGCTCATGGGAGGAGATGCCGGTGGTCGTCGTGCGCGACGAGCCGGAACTGCTCGCGACCTACCTCGCCGAAGGCGCCCCGTTCCACTTCCCCGAGGGCGACTGGCCAACCGCCGACGGCCACCATCCGTGGCACGGCCGCAGCAGCTGGCAGGGCCACGGCGTGTTGATGCTCCAGCGCCCCGGCGAGGCGCACGCGATCTGGGTCTTCTGGCACGGGCCGGAGCGCGAGTTCCAAGGCTGGTACGTGAACCTGCAGGAGCCGTTCCGCCGGACCGAGCAGGGCTACGACACCCAGGACCTCGAGCTCGACATCTGGGTGCCGGCCGAGGGTGGTTGGGAATGGAAGGATGCGGACGTGCTCGAGGAGCGCATCCGCGAAGGCCGCTACACCCAGGAGCAGGTCGAGGAGACCTGGGCCGAGGGGCGACGCATCGTCGCCGAGCTCGAGGCCGGCCGCCGCTGGTGGGATCCCTGGTGGGCGCTCTGGGAGCCCGACCCGGCCTGGGCCGAGCTTCCCAAAGGTGTCTGACACCTTGGTGTCAGACACCGGTATCCCGCGGCGGACACCGACCCTCGCGGGCTTCTTCTCGCTCGGCCTTTTCTGGGGCGCGTGGGCGGCCGTGCTGCCGAGCGTCCAGCATGCGACCGGCCTCTCGAAGGGCGCGCTCGGCGTCGCGATGCTCTTCGTGTCTCTCGGGTCGATCCCCGTGATGTTCTTCGTCGCGCCGCGCGCGATCGAACGCTTCGGGGCGCGCTCGGTTGCCGTCGGCTGCGCGTTCTTCGCCGTTGCAACGCTGCTGCCGGGCCTCGCCACGGCGCTCCCCGCGCTCGTGCTCTCGCTCGCCGCGTGCGGGATGGCCTCGGGCCTCGTCGACGTGTCGATCAACGCGAACGTCGGCCGGATCGAGAACGCGACCGGCAGGCGGCTGCAGCCAATCGCGCACGGCACGTACTCGATCGGCGTGCTCGTCGGCGCGGTGGGCGCCGGGCTCGCGCGGAGCGCGGGCTCGGGCCGCGAGCCAATCCTGATCGCCGTCTCCGTCGTCGTCGCGCTCACGGCCCTCCTCGTCTCGACCGATCACGCGCGCGTGCACGCCGAGCGCTCGCGCGGCCTGCGTTTCGCTCGGGGCCTTGTCGCGATCGGGATCGTCGGCGCGGTCGCCTTCATCGTCGAGGGCGGCACCGAGAGCTGGAGCGCGCTCTTCCTCGAACGCCAGCTGCACGCGCATCCCGCCGTCAGCGGGCTCGGCCCGGGGATCTTCGGCGGCTCGATGGCGTTCGGCCGCTTCTTCGGCCAGGCGGCCGGGCGGTTCTCCGACCGCGTGCTGCTTGGCGGCGGCGCCGCCCTCGCCGCGGTCGGCTGCGGGATTGCGGCCACGGCGACGACCGCGCCCGTCGGCCTCGTCGGGTTCGCGCTCGCCGGCGCCGGCATCTCGCTGAACGCTCCGATCGTCTTCGGCTTCGCCGGCCGCCGGCCCGACGCGGGCACGGCCGTCGCCACGGTGACGTCACTCGGCTACGTCGGCCTACTCGTCGGGCCGCCGCTCGTCGGCGGCATCGCGCAGGCGACGAGCCTGCGCGTCTCGTTCGGCGTGCTCGCCGTGATCGCGGCCGCAGTCGTCGTAGCCGCGAGCAGGCTGCGCTTCGACTAGGTCTCTTCGGCGCGATTCGCGTCGAGGCGGAAGACCTCGACCTTCAGCTTCCAGAACGCGAACACCGCC
The DNA here is from genome assembly GCA_003136795.1 of Actinomycetota bacterium. Taxonomy (GTDB): domain Bacteria; phylum Actinomycetota; class Thermoleophilia; order Gaiellales; family Gaiellaceae; genus PALSA-600. The sequence continues at coordinate 15,167 of PLDP01000241.1, read as the reverse complement.
ATGTAGACGAGCAGCCAGCCATGGCGGAAGCGAGAGATCTTCGTGTCTCCATACGTGCGAGCGTGGTAGCGCACCGGCAGATCGACGATCTTCAGGTTCAGCCGCGCCGCTCCGAGCAAGAGGTCGAAGTCGCCGAACGGATCGAAGTCACCGAAATACGAGCGGCCGTCTGCGATCTGTCGGTAGCGGTGGCGGTCGAGCGCCTTCGTCCCGCAGAGCGTGTCCTTGACCGGCTGGTCGAGCAACGCGCTGAAGACGAGCGAGAACAGCTTGTTGCCGAGCAGATTGAGGAATCGCATCGCCCCTGGCTCGAGGTCGTAGACAAGCCTCGAGCCGTTGACGAACTCCGCCCGGCCGGTCTCGATCGCGTCGATGAACGACGGCAGCGCGCTCGGACGAACGGTGAGATCGGCGTCGAGGATGATCAGCACGTCGTAGCGCGCCCTCTCAAAAGCGAGACGCACCGCGTCGCCCTTCCCATGGCCCGTCTGTTCGACGTAGACGATCTCGCGGTCGGGATGAAGCTCGATCTGGCGTCGGATCTCGTCGGCAGTGCCGTCGGTCGAATGGCCCTCGACGAAGATCAGCTCGCTCCGCGAGCCAAGCTCCGGTGTCTCGGTCACGATCCGTTCGATCATTCCCGCTTCGTTCTTCGCCGGGACAACGACCGAGACGCTCGGCGCGGCCCGTCCCGTCGCCGGCTGGACGCGCGCGACGATCCAGTAGGTCAGGCAGAGGTGCCGGATGATCCACAGGTTCGCCAAGAACCCGTTGAAGAACGTCGAGACGATCGGGATCCGCAACGGGAGCAGAATCCGCCGGACGGTCGTCACCGATTCGAGCCCGGCAAGCTGCAGGAAGTTCTCGACATCGCCTGCTGTCACCCAGTTCCGAATTGGTGTCCGCCGCTTCAAGCGCAGCCGTTCGAGCAGACGAAGCGTGGGCCTCCACAGCTCGCTGTAGGAGTGGACGACGATCCGCGTCTCGCGATGCGAATGTCGGCTCACGTTGCGGAAGAGGCCAAGCAGGTCGTTGACGAAGGGAAGGAGGTCGGAGAGCACGACGTAGTCGAACGTCTCACCGAGCTCCACGTCCTCTCCAGCACCGACCTCGAAGCGATGTTGCGGATGATTCGTTCGCGCCAGCTCGACCATCTTCGGGCTGATGTCGTTCCCGACCCCTCGCGACGGAGCGAGCGCCGACAGAAGATCGCCTGCCCCGCTGCCGATCTCCAGGACCGACGCGTTCGGTTGCACGATCGACTGGTGAACCGCCGTGATCAGATCGTGGTACCCGTGAGTGCGCCGGCTCCAGCGGGCGTCGTCGCCCGCGAGCTCGTCGAACGCGCGCGCGATTTCGCTGTAGGGCTGCGTCACGAGCTCGGGCACGCGGGAGCGGCGCCCGCGACGTGGTAGAGGAGGACGCCACCGACGTCTTGGCGCTTGGCGATCCGGTCGAGCGGCGGCGCCCAAATGGCGGCCTGCGCCTTGTCGACGATCACGCTCGTGACGCCCTTCGCAGCGAAGTACGCAAGCAGCAGCTTCGACTGGTCGGGGCCTGGTGGATCGCCGATCGAGATCCGAGCGATCGAGGGCGGATGCAGGAAGGACGTCGGAGCAGACGTCTGGAGACGCCCGCCGGCCATGCGAAACCGGAAGGCATCCGCAACCTGCCACAGCATCTCCGGCCCGCCCGCGCGCACGGGTTGCGGCAAGACCACCTCGTTCGGATTGAGGCAGGTTCGGTAGGCGGCGTCCGTGAAGAACGGCGGAATCTTGTAGGTCGTCGACCAGATCTTGGCCGCCGGGTTCGGGATGAGCAGCAAGATCGCGAGTGCAGGCAGCAGCCAGACCCACACGTCACCCGTTGGTCGCGACGTCATCCACAGCGCGACGATCACGGCCGCGGCAAGCGACATGTAGAGCGCGAACCGCACGGGGAGCGCGTTGTCAAACAACGGCAGGAACTTCGTCCCGACCCCGGGAACCGTCACCGTCTCGTGGCCGAACGGCGTGGGCAGCGGGATCACCCCGTGCCCGCCCACCGTGAGCTCCGGCCCAAGGGAAGCGAGCAGTGCCAGCACGAGCGAAACGATGAGGAAGCGGCCACCGGAGCTCCGCCAGCGGTTTCGTGCGAACAGCACGACGATCGCAATCACCGGTAGCCCGAGGAATGCCCCTTGCTCCGTGTAGTTCCCGGGGAAACGCTTCGACACGTCGTGGAGCCAGCCCGCGCCCGCTGCCTCGACATGCGTGGGGATGAAGAGATTGAGCAGATCTGCGACGAAGTCGCTCGGTGTCTGGAACCCGGAGACGCGAACCGACGTCAACGCGTAGTAGAGAAACGGTGAAGCGAGCACGGCGGCGATCACACACCCCCACGCGAGGGGAACAAGCGCCGAGACGAGACGGCGCCGTCGGCTGGGAGCAAACGCGTAGGCGAGCACAAGCGCAACGATCAACCCGAGCGTCAACGTGAAGGCGATCTCCATCGAGATGAAGAGCTGGACGGCGAGCAGCAAGCCCGAGAGCACGGTCAGGCGCCGCTTGCCGATGTCGCCTTCGAGATAGCGCAGGAGGACCAGCGCGAGGAGCGGGATGACGAACGCCGCGGTCAACTGTGGCTGCCCGGTGACGTGGCCGAGGATGTAGCTCGAAAAGCCGAAGAGGTACCCGCCGATCAGCGACGGCCACCACTTCCCGGCCAGATGGCGGCAGAGCAGGAAAGCCGCCCACGCCGAGACGGCAGGCAGGGCGATTGTCGCCACGTTGTAGGAGGCGATCGGGCCGACGAGCAGGGTCAGAGGCGCGAAGGCGACCGAGATGATCGGAACCGAGTTCACCCACGCAAGGTTGACGCCCGCCGGCGCCCAGACAGCGTGCGTGAAGAAGGGGTTCTGGCCGTGGAGGAGCGCGTGCGGCCACCAGGCGAAGGACCAGATCGGGATCTGCGGGTCGTCGTAGGAGCCGATGTACTGACTCCCGGACTCGATCACGAGCCGCAGGCCGAAGTAGACGAACGCGACGGAGAGGTAGATCGCGAAGGCGGCCGAGGCCGGGAACCGAGCGCCGATCCGCGATGTGGCCAGGCGCATCGCGGGCCATTCTACGGCGGTCCTCCTACACGGCCACTTCGAACGAGAGCTCGAGCACCTCGAGCTTCGGGCGCCGCTTGACCGCGAACACGGCGAGCGAGCCGAGCGCGACGACAGCCGCCCCGACGTACACCGCGGGTGTCATGCCGTTCACGAACGAGGTGCCGCTCGTGTAGCCGCCGTAGTGGGAGAACACCGAGGCGAGGATCGCGACGCCGAAGACGCCGCCGAGCTCGCGCACGGCGTTGTTCGCGCCGGAGGCCTGTCCCTCTTCCTCACCGCGCACGGAGGAGAGGATCAGGTTTGCGATCGGCGCGAAGAAGAGCCCCATCCCGATCCCCGACAGCGCGAACGGCGCGACCAGGTCGATGTACGGCGTGGTGGGTGTCGACACAGCGGCGATCCACGCGAGGCCCACCGCCTGCAAGGCGAGGCCCGTGCCGATGATGCGATGCGCCGGGATGCGATCGGAGAGCGCGCCCGCGATCGGCGCGACGATCATCGGCATCGCCGTCCACGGGAGGATGCGCAGGCCGGAGCCGAGCGGCGAATAGCCCTGCACGGTCTGAAAGAACTGCGCGAGCAAGAAGATCGAGCCAAACATCCCGAAGCTCATCAGCATCGATGCGATGTTCGCGAGCGTGAATGTGCGGTTGCGGAAGAAGCGCATCGGCAGCATCGGATGCTCCGCGCGCAGCTCCCACATGACAAACGCGGCGATGACGACGAAGCCCGCGACGAGCGCGACGACGATCTCCGGCGAGCCCCAGCCGACCGAGTTGCCGCGGACGAGGCCCCACACGATCCCGAAGAGACCTGCGCTCGCGAGACCGAGCCCGGGCAGGTCGACGCGTCCGAACGGCCCCTTGGTCTCGTCGAGCCGCAGCAATGCGAGCGGCA
>PLDP01000241.1:6381-11149 GCA_003136795.1 Actinomycetota bacterium | reverse complement strand
CCGCCGAGGCCCTGCACGGCGCGGGCCGCGTCGAGCGCGCCGATCGACGGCGCGAGCGCGGCGGCGGCAGAGGCGAGCGTGAAGATGCCGAGCCCGATCGAGAAGACGAGCCTGCGGCCGAACCGGTCGCCGAGCGCGGCGCCGGTCAGGAGCAGAACGGCGAAGACGAGCGTGTAGGCGTTCACGGTCCACTCGAGCCCGCTCAGCCCAGCGTGCAGGTCGCGGCGGATCACGGGGATCGCGGTGGTCACGACAAGGTTGTCGAGCGTGACCATGAAGAGCGCGGCCGACGTGATCCCGAACGTCCACCAGACATTTGCTTTGTGACTCATTACTTACCTCCGAATGAAAAAAAAGACGACTACTGGTCGGCCTTGCAGCCCTCGACGAGACGGCGGCCCCAGTCCTCGGCCGGCGCGTCCATCGAGGAGAGAACGTTCATCAGCATCCCGTGCGAGAAGAACTGCGCGAGCTCGGCCGAGGAGATGCCCGAGACGCGCTCGACGTAGCTGACGAGGTCGCCGTAGCCCGCTCTGACGACGGCGCAAATCTCCGCGTCCGCACAGGCCGCGTAGGCCTGCATCTGGGCCCGCAGATAGATGCGGTCGGACTCCAGGAGCGCGCCGTAGGCCACCCCGATCGCCTGTAGGGCCTCCTCGCCCCGCTTGCCCTCCGCCGCCCGCTGGAAGATCTCGAGCGTCTGGCGGAAGCACCGCGTGACGACGGCCAGGTACAGCTCCTTCTTCGTGCCGAAGAGGCGGAAGACATACGGCTGCGAGATCCCCGCCAGGCGGGCGATCTCCTCGGTGGAGGCGCCGTGCAGCCCTTTCTCCGCGAACTCGGCGATCGCGGCGTCGAGGATCTCCTCGCGCCGCTCCTCCTTCGTCTTCCGCTCCGCTACGACCATGGACGGATGTTAGTGATGACTCACTAGTCTGTCAAGTGCGGCCGCCACGCGGTCGAGATCGCCGTCCGAGAGCCGCGTGTGGAAGGGCAGCGCGAGCGCCCGCTCGAAGACCCGGCGGGCGCCGGGAAACTCGCCCTGGTCCGCGTAGGCGCCGAGGAGCGGCAGCGAGTAGGTGCCGATCTGCGCCTCGATCCCCTGGGCGCGCAGCGCAGCAAGAACGCGGTCGCGGTCGTCGACCTGCAGCACGTAGGCCTGCCAGCCGTGGACGTCGCCCTCGTCGGCGCGCGGCAGGAGCACCGGCAGGTGGCGCAGGCGCTCGGTGTAGCCGTCGGCGATCCGCGTGCGCGCCGCGAGCAGCTCGTCGAGGCGACGGGCCTGCGGGATGCCGACGGCGCAGAGGATGTCCGAGAGGCGGTAGTTGAGACCAGGCACCGGCATGTCGGCCGGTGCAGTCGAGCGCCAGCCGTGGTTTCGCATCTGGCGCACCGCATCTGCGAAGGCGTCGTCCGAGGTGGTGATCGCCCCGCCCTCGCCGGTCGTGACGATCTTGCGCGGGTGGAAGCTGAGGCAGCCGGCGATGCCGAGCCCGCCGCAGGCTCGCCCGCGGTAGCGCGCGCCGAGCGCGCCGGCGGCGTCTTCGAGGAGCGGCACGTCGGGCAGCTCGTGCAACGGCAGCGGCCGGCCGAAGAGGTGCACGCCGAGCAGCAACTTCGTGCGCGGGCCTACCTCGATCTTGGCCGGGTCAATGTTCATCGTCTCCTGGTCGACGTCGACGAGCACCGGCGTCAGGCCGGAGAGCGCGACGACGTTCGCGGTCGCCGGGAACGTGTAGGCCGGCACGAGCACCTCGTCACCCGGCTCGAGCCCGGCCGCGAGCACGGCGAGATGGAGCGCCGCCGTGCCGGAGGTGACCGCAAGCGCGTGCTCGACCTCGCAGAGGCGCGCGATCTCGGNNTGCGGCTCCCAGCCGAGCACTTCGCGCGCCTTCTTCACGTTCGGGATGCGCAGCTCGACGTCGGCGTAGTGGAGCGGCTGAAAGACGATCTCGCCCGAGGCGCCGCTCAGCCGCTTGATGCGCTGCGCCAGGTCGAAGATCGTCACTGCGGCGCGCGGGTTGCCGATGTTGAACGCCTGCCCGACCGCGGCCGGGTGCTCGAGGCAGAGCAGGACGCCCGCAACCATGTCGGTCACGTACGTCCAGGCGCGGATCTGCGAGCCGTCGCCGTGGATCGTCAGGTCGCGGTCGGCGAGCGCCGCCTCGATGAAGGCGCGGATCGCCCCGCCGCCGATCTGGCCGGGCCCGAAGATGTTGAACGGGTGCACGGTGACGGTGGGCAGGCCGAGCTCGTCGTGGTAGGCGTGCGCCATGTGCTCGCCCGCGAGCTTCGAGACGGCGTAGGTCCAGCGCGCCTCGCCGACCGAGCCGATCGTCGAGACCTGGCCCTCTTCGACGTTCANNGCGTGTCCAGCGTCGCGAGCGCGGCCTCGAGCGCGTTGTAGGTGCCGATCACGTTCACGCGCATCACCCGCACGGGGCTCGCGAGAACGGTGTCGACGCCGGCGATCGCGGCGCAGTGGACGAAGTGCGTTGCGCCTTCGGCGGCGGCGCGGAGCGCGTCCGGGTCGAGGACGTCGCCCTGGATCAGCTCGAAGTTCGGGTGGTCGGCGAGCGCTAGGCCGGAGAGCGAGTTGCGGTGCAGGTTGTCGAACGCGACGACGGTGTTCCGCTCGACAAGCTCGCGTGCGAGCGTCGTGCCGATGAAGCCGGCGCCGCCGGTGATGAAGATCCGCTTGCCCTCGAGCATCCGGGGAAGGTTAGCCTGGGCGCGTGAAGACCATCCTCTTCGTCGGCGCGGGGCGCCACCAGCGCCGCGCGATCCTCCGGGCCAAGGAGCTCGGGCTGCGCGTGGCCGCGGTCGACCGCAACCCCGACGCGCCCGGCCTCGCGGAGGCGGACATCGCCAAGGTCGTCGACTTCGCCGACCCGGAGGCCGTGCTCAAGGCCACCGCGCGGCTTTCGATCGACGGCGTGATGACGGTCAGCGCAGACCGGGCGGTGCCGGTCGTCGCCGCGATGGCCGAGGCGCGCGGCCTGCCGGGGATCGGCGTCGAGACGGCGCACCTGATGACGAACAAGATCGCGATGCGGCGGCAGTTGGCGGACGCGGGTGTGCCGCAGCCGCGCTTCGCGGCGCTGCGGACGATCTCGGAGACGCGCCGCGCAGCGGACGAGGTGGGCTTCCCGTCCGTGCTGAAGCCGGCCGATTCCGGCGGCCAGCGCGGGATCTTCCGCGTCGAGTCGCTCGACGACATCCATGCGCACCTGCACGAGGCGGTCGGCGCGTCGCCGACGGGCGAGGCGATCCTCGAGGAGTTCGTCGACGGCACCGAGATGAACGGCATCGTGATCGCGCGCGACGGCGAGTCGATCCCGCTGACGCTCTCCGACCGGCTGCGCCCGCCGGGCGTCGGCTTCGGCGTCGGGTGGATCCACGTCTATCCCGCGACGACGTACGGCTCGCAGCTCGAGGAGTCGGAGCGCGTCGCCGTGCACACCGTGCACGCGCTCGGCCTGCGGACGGGGATCGCGTTCCCGCAGCTGATCGCCGCGTCCGGCGGCCGCGTGATCGTCGTCGAGTGCGCGGCCCGGATCCCGGGCGGGCAGATGGCCGACCTCGTGCGCTTCGCGACCGGCGTCGATCTCGTCGAGGTGCAGATTCGGATGGCGCTCGGCGAGGCGCTCCCCGACGAGCTCGTGCTGCCGAAGTTCAAGCAGCCGCTCGCGATCCGATTCCTCACCGCGGAGCCGGGCCCGCTGCCGACCGGCCGCGTCAAGCGGATCGGCCCGCTCGACAAGGTGCTGGCGTTTCCCGGCGTCGTGCAGGCAGACGTCTACCTCGAGGTCGGCGAGACGATCCGGCCGGTCCGGGTCGACGGTGACCGCCGCGGCTACGTGATCGCGACCGCGGATACGAACTTCGAAGCGCTCGAGCGCGCCGAGGCTGCCGCGCGGCTGCTCGACGTGGAGGTTGAATGATGGATCACCGATGAGCTGCGACTTCTCTCTCGGGCATTACCGCGAGCTGCTGCGTGCGGCGCACTCCGGCGGCTACCAGTGGGCGGGCTTCGACCGGCCTCCCGAGCCCGGCGTGCTGATCCTGCGCCACGACGTCGACCTCTCGCTCAAGGGCGCGCTCGTCGTCGCGGAGGCCGAGGCCGAGGAGGGCGCGTGGTCGACGTGGTTCCTGATGACGCGTTCGGTCTTCTACAACCTGGCGTCCACCGAGGGCGAGCGGGCGATCGCGCGCCTGCACGAGCTCGGTCATCGCATCGCGCACCACGCGGTCTGGCCCGACGTCGACCTCGACGATCGCTTCGATCCGGTCGTCTCGTGGCACAACCCCGACCCCGACTACATGCGGGCGCCGATTCCCGGCGCGGTGAACGTGATGGAGGAGACGTTCTTCGACCCGGAGCACTACCGCTCGGACTCGAACCAGCATTGGCGGCACGGGTGTCCGCACGAAGACCTCCGGGAGCACCGGTTCGAGTGGCTGCAGCTGCTCACGCACCCGGCGATCTGGGCGTTCGACGGGGCGACGATGCGCGAGTCGATGGAATCGATGCTCGACGCCGACCGAGCCGCACGCCTCGAGCAGTTGCGAAACGACAGGATCGACCTGTCATGAAGCCGATCACCGTGCTGGTCACGGCGTCGGGCGCGCCGGGGACGGCCGCGCTCCTGCGCGCGCTGCGGGAGAACGGCGAACGCGAGCTGCGTCTCGTCGGCACCGACATGAGCGAGCGCTCCGTCGGCCGGCACCTCTGCGACGCGTTCCACGTCGTTCCCGGCGGTGCCGA
>PLDP01000241.1:0-6364 GCA_003136795.1 Actinomycetota bacterium | reverse complement strand
TTCCTGCACCGCATCGGCGTGCGCGCGCCGGAGTTCCGGCGCGTCAACGGCGCGCGCGAGGTCGAGGCCGCGGCGCACGAGCTCGGCTACCCGGACCGCCCCGTGTGCTTCAAGCCGGTGTTCTCGTCCGGCTCGCGCGGGTTTCGCATCCTCGACCCGACGGTCGATCGCGCGCATCAGCTCTTGAACGAGCGGCCCGGCTCGGTCTCGATGCGCCTCGAGGAAGCGGTCGAGCTGCTGCCCGACGAGGGCGGGCCCGATCTGCTCGTGATGGAGCTCGCCACGGGCGGCGAGCGGACGGTCGACGGCATCGGCAACGGGCGCGAGATCGTGCTCGGGCATCCGAAGACGCGCGAGGCGATGCGCGCGGGCCTTGCGATGTACTTCGTCACGCTCGAGGACGAGGAGCTGATGCGCACCGCCAACCTGATCGTGGCGGAGCTCGGGATCGAGCACTTCTTCAACATCCAGCTCGTCGGCGAGCACGTGATCGAGATCAACCCGCGCATCTCGACGATCGTCTACCAGGAGGATCTGAACCTTCCCTACCTCGGCGTGAAGCGTGCGCTGGGCGAGCTCTCCGACGACGAGCTGCGATCGTACGGGTCGCGCATCCGCCCGGGCCGAACCGCGCTGCGCTACTTCGACCAGCTCGAATTCGACCAGTGACCCGTCAAGCGAGGGCGCACCGAGCCTCGTCCTTTGGTCAGACCAAGATCGGCGAGAGCGAAACACTCCATCCACAGGCCCCGATGACGAGCCGTGTCGCGTCCCCGATTTGGCCGATCGAGACCAGTCCTTTGGTCAGACCAAGATCGAACAGACAGTGACAATTCGTCCCCAGGGGCTGCGGGTGACGCACTGCCCGGTGAACATTGCTGGGATTCCTTGGGAGAACGTGCAGGCGCTGCGGCGGAAAGGGGTCGACGCTCGGCTCGTCGTCTTCGAGCGCGGGCAGCTGCACCACGAGGCGGACTGGTCGCTCGACCGGCGCGGGCCGTTGCCGGTGAAACTCGCACAGCAGTTCGCGGCGTTCGCGCGGCTTGCGCCGAAGACCGACATCTTCCACTTCTACTTCGGGCTGACGCTGATCCCGAAGTCGATCCAATTTCCGCTGCTGCGCGCGCTGCGCAAGAAGAGCGTCTTCCACTACCTCGGCTCGGACATCCGCGGCAAGACACCCGCGGAGCTCGCATTCGGCAAGCGGGCCGACGCGGAGATCGTTGGCTCCTATGACGCCCTACGCTGGGTGCCCGACGCGCACGTCATCCCGCCCGGGCTCGACCTGCGCGAGTTCAAGCCGCAACCGCCCTCGGACAACCCGCGGCCGCTCGTCGTGCACGCGCCGTCGAACCGCGAGAAGAAAGGCACGCAGTTCGTGATCGATGCGTGCGCGCAACTGCCGGTGGAGCTCGACATCGTCGAGGGCGTGCCNNGGCTTCGGCCTGCGGATCCCGATCGTGCCCGCAACCGAGGAGACGCTCGTCGAGGCCCTGCGGCCGCTCGTCGAGCAGCCGGCGCTGCGCCGGGAGATCGGCGCTCAGAGCCGCGCCTACGTCGAACAGGTGCACGACATCGACCGCGTGGCCGACCGCCTCCTCGACCTCTACCGTTCCCTCTAGTTGAGCCTCGCCTTCCAGATGCGGCGCCTCGCGCGCCACTCGGCGATCTACGGCATCGGCGGCCTCGTGTCGCGGATCCTCGCGACGATCCTGCTGCCGCTCTACACGCACTACCTGCCTCCGGGAGCCTTCGGCCAGGTCGAGATCGTCACGGCCGCGACGGCGGTGCTCGCGATCGTCCTGCAGCTGGGGATCGCGTCGGCGTTCTTCCGCTTCTACTTCGACGCGAAGGAGCACGCCGCGAAGCTCACCGTGATCCGCACGTCGTTCTGGTTCACCATGGGCACGGCGACGCTCGGGCTCGTGATCGGGCTCGCGTTCGCCCCGCAGATCAGCCACGTGATCGGCCTGGGCCACGCACCGTGGCTCGTGCGCGCCGGCGCGGTGGGCCTCTGGGCCCAGACGAACTACCAGCAGCTGACCGCTCTCTTCCGCGTCGAGGAGCGCTCGACCGCCTACGCGATCGCGAGCATCGCGAACGTACTAATCACAGTGGCGGCGATGGTCGTGTTCGTCGCCGTCTTCCACTGGGGCGCGATCGGGCTCGTCGTCGGCAACTTCATCGGCACGCTCGTCGTCTATCTCGCGCTCGTCGCGTATCGCACCGAGCAACTCGGGCTCGAGTTCGACCGTGACCTCTTTCGGCGCATGCAGACCTTCGGGATGCCGCTCGTGCCTTCCGCGCTCGCGCTGTGGGTGATTAACTTCGTCGACCGCGAGTTCGTGTCCTGGTACAAGGGAAACGCCGAGGTCGGCGTCTACTCGGCGGCGATCAAGATCGCATCGGTGATCACGTTCGTGATGATCGCGTTCCGCACCGCCTGGCCGGCGTTCGCCTACTCGATCGAGGACGACCGCGAGGCGAAGCGCACGTACGCGTTCGTGCTCACCTACCTGCTCGCGTTCGCGTCGTGGGTTGCGCTCGCGCTCGGGGCGCTCGCCCCGTGGTGGACGAACCTCCTGACCGCGCCGGGCTACCACCGCGCCGAGAAGGGCATCGCGCTGCTCGCCTTCGCGGGTGCGATCTACGCGGGCTACACCGTGCTCGCAATCGGCAGCGGCCGCGCCCGGCGCACGCAGCTGAACTGGGTCGTCACCGGCGTCGGTGCGGCGGTGAATGTCGCCCTGAACTTCTGGCTGATCCCGAAGTACGGCATGGTCGGCGCGTCGATCTCGACGCTCGCCGCCTATGTCGTCCTCTTCGCCGGCATGACGCTGTACGCCCAGCACGTCTATCCGGTCAACTACCAGTGGCGCCGCGTCGTGACGGCGGTGAGCGTCGCGGTCGCGTTGAACGTCGCAGCACGCGCAGCCGGACTGTCGCTGGTGCCGTCACTGCTGCTCGTCGCGGTCTATCCGCTTGCGCTCGCGCCGCTCGGGTTCTACCTGCCCGCCGAACGGGCGCGGCTCAGGCGCTTAGTGTCGCCGTGAACGCGCGTACTTGACGCCGGTCCCGATTGCCCCGGCCGCGGCGAGTGCGATCGCAAGACCGCCGAGCACGAGGATCGGCAGCGGTGCGTTGCTCGCCGAGCTGATGAGACCGCCGCCGCTCGCAGTCTTTTCGCCGAGCGTCGGATCGTGCGACTTCGTGGTCGCGGCAGCGAGCACGTCGTTCGTCTTGAAGCCGTGACCGACCTGACTCGGCACGACCTTGCCCTCGGCGCGGCGAACACCCGCGCGCATCGCGGCGGTGATGTCCTCACCGAGGTTCGAGTACTCCTTGGCATCCGCCGGGATGTGACGCAACGCGTCGACATAGCAAGCGTGCGGGTAGTTCGACGCGATCTTCCCGTCGGCGTACCAGTCGTTGAAGATCTTGTCCCGGCACGGGGCCGCTGCTTGCGCCTGCGCCGGAATGACGAAAACGACGAGCAGCGAGAAGAGGAGCAAGCGCTTCATCCGTGGTCATGTTCCCCTGCGGGTCTCAAGATCCACCTGTTGACCCGTAAGGCTTTCGTAAATCCTCAGAGCGGCAGGAAGCACGCGTCGTGGCACGAGCCGGCGACCCGCACGACGTGCAGGAGCGCGCCGTGCCGGTCGAGCACCGCGAGCGTTCCCTGCAAGAGCGAGGCCGTGAGCACGCGCCCCGAGCCGTACTGGACGTTGTACGACCCCGTCGGCACGGGGGTTCGCCGCAGCACACGCCCGTCGAGCGACTGCACGTGGAGCGTGCCCGAGTCGCCGCTCGTCACGTAGGCAGCGCCGCTTGCGAACGTGACGTGCTGCGGGGCGAGGTCGGCCTGCTGCANNGCGAGAAAGCCCGGCGTGAGTGTCGAGCTGTGCCGGAGCGGCTTCGCCTCGACGACCGCGACATGCTCGGCCGCGGTCCCGAGCCCGACCCACAGCCGCTCGCCCCGCGGGTCGATCGTCAGGTGGCGGGCCCAGCCCGGCAGGGGCACCCGGCCGAGCGCGACCCCGCGCTGCACGTCGATCGCCACGAGACCGCTGCGGCCCGAGTCGGTGACGAACGCGTGCCTGCCGTCGGGGTGGGCTGCGGTGTAGCGCGGCTCGACGAAGTCACGGAGCACGTGGAGCACGCTGCGGCGGTCGACGATCGAGACTGCACCCATCGCGGTGTGGCAGACGACCGCACGGTCGCCGACGAGCTCGATCGAGCGCGGGTCGGGCAGCGTCGGGATCGAATGCACGACGCGGTAGCTGCCGAGATCGACGACGGCGAGCCGCTCCTCGGCGTCGCAGGTGACGAGCGCCGACGGCGCAGCGGTCAGCGCCGTACGTAGGCCGAACGGCGCGGCGGCGGCGAGGAGGGCGAACTCACGGCGGTTCACCTAGTGGGTACGGCGCGTAAGGATCGCGAGGTCCCTCTTGCCGTCCGAGCTCCTAGCGCGCGGCGAAGCAGGCTGAGCTGTCGCCCAGGGACGCCGACGCGCACGGGACGCGCTGCAGCGTGTAGCGCGTCGGCAGCGTCCGCTCGCGGTAGAGCGGGACGACTCGCGGGGCGACGCCCGTAGCGACCGGCGTCGTGCCGCCGAAGCTGTCGAGCGTGCTCCCTTGCGTCCCAGAGGCCCGGCCCGGGGCGCTGAACGCCGCGCCGCTCAACGCGGCAGCGACCAGCAGAGCGGCCGCCGTCATCCGGATCGAGATCCTCGTCACACCGTTGCATATCGGCAGCAGCGCGACAAAGCTGGGTCACCACCCGGGGGTGATCCACGTAACGATTCCGGGGGATCCCCGAGTCACGTGACGAGCGCGAACGCGTTCCCGGACGGGTCGCGCAGCTCGCCGCCGACCGCCTCGACGATCCGAGCGCGCTCGTCGTCGTCCGGGACGACGATCGTGAACTGCGTCAGGCGCGCCATGCCCACAGGAGCGGGCGCCGCGCCGCGGCTCTCCCACGTGTTCGCGCCGATGTGATGGTGATAGCCGCCGGCGCTGAGAAAAGCCGCCTGGTCGCCGAGCTGGGCGACCAGGTCGAAGCCGACCACGTCGCGGTAGAAGCGCACGCTCTCTTCGACGTCGGCGACACGCAGGTGCACGTGGCCCATCCGTGTGCCCTCCGGGAGGACGGCCGCGGGCTCCGTGTTCGTGGCGAGCAGGTCGTCGACGTCGAGCGGCCACGTGCCGATCCGGTCGGCCTGTCCGTCCCAGAGGCGGCGCGGGCGGTCGGCGTAGATCTCGATGCCGTGATGGTCGGGGTCGCGGAGGTACAGCGCCTCGCTGACGAAGTGGTCGGAGGCACCGGTCAGCTGGACGGTGTCCCGGATCGCGTGCTGCAGCCAGCCGGCGAGGTCGCGGCGCTGCGGCACGAGGAGCGCGAAGTGGAAGAGGCCGGTGTACCCGTCGGCGGGCCGCGCGCCCGGCTCCTCGACGAGGTGCAGGAGCTCGTCGCCGCCGGCGCCGAGGCTCGCCTCCCCGCCGCCGAGCCCGAGCAGCTCGAGCCCGATCGACTCCGTGTAGTAGGTGAGCGACCGCGCGAGATCCGCCACCGTGAGGTGGACGGCGCCGACCGTCGTTGCGGGAGCGATCGACATCGACGACAGCATGCCTGACTAAACAAACGGGCCCCTGCAACACTCATAGAGGCAGTGGGGCGCAAAGGGGCCACGCCGGCGCAGATCGAAGCGCTCTACAGCGCGCGCTTCGCGCACTTGGTCAAAGTCGCGACCGCGATCTGTCGCGACCCCGAGCTCGGCCGCGACGTCGTCCAGTCGGCATTCACCGCAGCGCTTCGGAACCGCCGCTCGTTTCGCGGCGAGTCGGCGCTCGAAGGCTGGATCTGGCGCATCGTGGTCAACGAGGCGCGGCGCGTGGCCCGCGAGCAAGCTTGGGCCGCCGGCGCGTATGCGGAGGACGCACACTCGAACGGGAACGGCGTGCACGAGGACGATCCACTGGGCATCCGCGCGTGGATCGCGACGCTGCCCGACCGCCAACGAGAGGCGATCTTTCTTCGGTACTTCGCCGATCTCGACTACAGCACGATCGCCGACACGCTCGGCATCGAGGTCGGAACGGTGTCGGCGACGCTCGGCGCCGCGCACAGGAGCTTGCGAAAGAAACTTCAGGAGGTGCGGCAATGATCGACGTCGAGGAAGTACTGCGCACACAGCTTTCCGGGCTCTACGAGCAGGATGCGCGGCCCGACTGGGACGCCGTCGTCGTCGGGGCGGGGGCACCTCGGAGTCGGGGGCGCAGGCGTGCTGCCGCGGGCGCCGCGGTACTCGTGGTCGCGCTGGCGGTCGGTCTCGCAACGCCCCTCGGGTCGGCGGTCGCCCGCGGCC
>PLDP01000247.1 GCA_003136795.1 Actinomycetota bacterium | reverse complement strand
GCGAACGCAGGGGCGACGACGCGAAAGCCGACCATCACGACGAGGGTGGCAATGAAGAGCCCGCGCCAGTAGTCCGCCGCGACCCGGTCGAGCACGAGCTCGTTGCCGGTCGGGATCTCGTGGAACCACGAGAGCGCGATCCCCGCGTAGGCCATCAGATGCACGGCGTACCACCACTCGTACGAGAGGCGGCGGCGCACGATCACGAGCGAAGTCGCGACGACGCCGAGCAGGAGAGCGGTGCCGATCGTGGCCGTGATCATCCCCGGGTAGATGCCGCCGCCGAGCATCGTCCGGATCTCCTTGCCGAGCGTGAACTTGTCGAGCAGCGAGTAGCCCCAGACGATGAACACGACATGCGCGACCACGAGGTCAATGCAGACGTGGCCGTTCCAGCGATGCCAGCGGGTCAGCCGGTCGAACCCGATCACGCGCTCGAGCGCCGGGATGCGCGCAAGCAGCACCACCTGGATCAGCGCGAGGTAGGCGCTCTGCAGCCCGGTCAGCCGGCCGATCGAGGTGAAGAGGTCGCCCGTCGAGTGGATGGTCAGATTGCCGCCGTGCACCCACAGCCAGGTGATGCCGACGGCGTTCCCGGCGACAACAAGGCCGATCAGCCCCGCCGCGAGACGCCGCCGCCCGACGGCACTGCCCGCCGCCAGGCGCGTTTCGCTGTGGGGGATCGCAAGACCTGCCATCGCTCACAAAGTAGAGCCGGTGTCTGAGATTCGCCTCAGCGCCGCGCCACTCTTAGGCCGGTCTTAGCCGACCCTGATGGGATCCTTCACCGAATGATCGGATTCGCCATCGGGCTGGCCGTGCTGCTCGCAGGCCCGACCTCCGCTTCGCCGCCCTCGGTGACCGGCTCCTTGCAGCAGGGCGCCAAGCTGACCGCGACCGCCGGCACCTGGTCCGGCACCGGCACGATCACCTACGCCTACCAGTGGTATCGCTGCGACGTGAACGGCGCGCACTGCAGCTCGATCCACGGCGCGACAAAGGGCACGTACACGGTGGTCGTGAAGGACGTGGGCCAAACGATCGGGTTGACCGTGCGCGCGACCGACACGACGGGCACGACCGCGGCGTACGCACCGCTCGCCGGTTTGATCGCCGCGCCGGGAACGACGCCGGTTGCAACCAAGCAGCCGCCGTTGAGCGGCGAGCCGATCGTCGGGCAAGGCCTGCAGGTGGAGGCCGGAGCGTGGAGCACGTCGCCGACGACGCTCACGTATGCGTGGCTGCGCTGCAACGTGAACGGCCGGCTCTGCACCGCGGTGACCGGCGCAACCACGGACACCTACAACGTGACGGGTGTGGATTCAGGTCACGTCTTGCTCGCGGCCGTCACGGCGGGGAAGCAGACGGTGCTCAGTCTCAGCGCCGGTGTCGTACGCGTGGCGCCCGGCCCCGTCGCCAGCGGGCGGCCGGCGGTCGCCGGCACGCTGCAGCAGGGCCGCCAGCTGACGGCAACCGCCGGCACCTGGTCGGGGAGCGGAACGATCACCTACGCGTACCAGTGGTACCGCTGCGATGCGAGCGGCGCTCACTGCAGCTCGATCCACGGCTCGACGAAGGGCACGTACACGCAGGTCGCCGCCGACGTCGGCCACACGATCGGGCTGACCGTGCGCGCGACGGACGCGACCGGAACGACGCCCGCGTACAGCTCCCTCGCGGGGCTCGTCGCGGCGAAGACCGCGACGCGCGCGCCGACGGTGCAGCCGACGCTCGCCGGCACCGCAAGCGTCGGCCAGGCTTTGACCGTCACGCCGGGCACCTGGTCGGGCTCACCGACGACCTTCACCTACGCGTGGCTGCGCTGCAACGCGAACGGCCGTCTCTGCACGGCGATCGCCGGNNTGACCGCCACCGCCGGCACGGCTACGCAGGCCGTGCTGACGGTGGCGTCTCCCGTCGTCGCTTAGTTAGGACCGGGTCCCGAGCGTCGCGGTGAGGTTCTTCGTCGAGCCGCTGCGGAGCACGGTCAGCGGCAGCTTGTCGCCCGGCTGGTGCGAGTCGATGATCGCGCGCAGCTGCTCCGCGGTGGTGACGTTCGTGCCGCCGACCGCCGTGATCACGTCGCCGGCCTTCAGGCCTGCGTCGGCGGCTGCGGTGCCGGTCTCAACCGTCGCGACCGCGACGCCGTTCGCTGCCGTCTTCACCTGGACGCCGAGCAGCGCGTGCTGCGCCTTGCCGCTCGAGATGAGCTCGTTCGCGATCGTCTGAACGGTGTTGGACGGGATCGCGAACCCGACGCCGTCGTTGCCGCCGGAGTCGCTCTGGATCTGCGACGTGATGCCGATCACCTGAGCCTTGAGGTTCAGCAGCGGGCCGCCGGAGTTGCCGTGGTTGATCGCCGCGTCGGTCTGGATCGTTCCTTCGATCGGCGCGTTGTCGGGTGAAGTGATCTCGCGATCAATCGCGCTGACGATGCCGCTCGTCACTGTGTCGTCGAGCCCGAACGGGTTGCCGATCGCCACGACGCCGTCACCGACCGCGACCTTGCTCGAGTCGCCGAGCGAGAGCGGCACGAGCTTCGAGGCCGGAGCGTTCACGTGGATGACCGCGAGGTCGGTGTCTGCGTCCTCGCCGACGACGGTCGCCTTGACCGTCGACCCGTCGGAGAACTTCACCGACACCGAGCTGGACCCGGAGATGACGTGGTCGTTCGTGACGATGTCGCCCTTGGTGTCGTAGACGAAGCCGGTTCCCTCGGCCGACTCGGTCGAGCTCTGGCTGCCGTAGGGGAACGTCGAGCCGCTCGCGGTCGAGGTCGCGTCGATCTCGACGACGCCGGGAGTCGCGGTCTTCGCCACCTGCCCGACGCTGAGGCTCGAATCGGCGATGTTCGAGCTCCCGTTCACGACGGGCACCGAAACGGTCGTGGTCGTGTTGGTCGTGTCGTGGGAGAGCGCGACGGCCCCTGCGCCTGCCCCCGCGCCGGCAAGTGCCGCCACGGCGACCGTGGCGACGATTCGATTCGTGATCCTGGGCATGCGAGTTTCGTCCTCCTGGTTTTGTTGTCTTTAGTTCAGTTGACCACTCGCCTCTGTGGCGAACCTCAGGAGAACCTAGGAACAAGTGAAGAAGGCAGAGTGTGCAGTGTGACCTCGCTCCCCCCAGCGCTGCAGCACCGCGACTTCCGCCGGCTCTGGGCGTCGATGCTCTGCTCGAGCGTCGCCATGCAGATGGCCGCGGTCGCGATCGGCTGGCAGGTGTATTTGATCCACCACAGCGCCTTCGATCTCGGTCTGATCGGCCTGGCCGAGTTCGCGCCGGTGCCGCTGCTCGCTCTCCCGGCCGGCCAGCTCGCCGATCGCCTGCCGCGGCTGGCGGTCGTCTTCGTCTGGGGCTTCGCCGACGCCGCCGTCTTCGCCCTGCTGCTGGTGGTCACGATCCACGGCGCGCACCAGCTCTGGCCGTTCCTCGCGCTTGCGCTCGCCACGGGAGCGGTCGGGGCGGTCGGAAACCCGGCCGGGCGCTCATTGGTGCCGGAGCTCGTGCCCGCGGAGATCCTCACCAGCGCGATCGCGCTGCGCTCGATTGCCGGCCAGGCCTCGACGATCGCGGGCCCCGCGGTCGGCGGCCTCCTCTTCGCGATCCAGCCCGAGGCCGTCTATGCGACCGGCATCGTCTTGCTCGTCCTCTCGTCGCTCCTGCTTCTGCGCATCACGCGCCCCGAAGTCACGGAGCGCGTCGGGCCCGCGCCGCCTCGCCTCGAGAGTCTGCTCGGAGGGATCCGCCTGATTCGCGCGACGCCGATCATCCTCGGCGCGATCACGCTCGATCTCTTCGCCGTGCTCTTCGGCGGAGCGGTGGCGCTGCTCCCGTTGTTTGCGAAGTCGATCCTGCACACCGGGCCACTTGGTCTCGGCGTGCTGCGGAGCGCGGTCGCGGTCGGCGCGCTGATCGCCGGCATCCGCTTGGCGCGCAAGCCGCTGGGTGGTCACGCGGGGCGCACGCTGCTCCTCGTCGTCGGCGTCTTCGGGGCGAGCATGGTCGTCTTCGGCCTCTCGCGTTGGTTCCTGGTCTCGGCCGTCGCGCTCGCGGTCAGCGGGTTCGTCGACATGATCTCGATGAACATCCGCGCGACCACGGTCGCGCTCGCAACGCCGAACTCGCTACGCGGGCGCGTCAACGCCGTCGAAGGCGTGTTCATCGGCGCGTCGAACGAACTCGGGGCGTTCGAGTCCGGGTCGGCGGCCGCACTGATCGGCGCAGTGCCCGCCGTCGTCGCCGGCGGCGCGTTGACGATCCTGCTCGCGCTCGTCTGGCCGAAGCTCTTCCCCGATCTCGCTCACGTCGACCGGCTGGACGAGGTGAAGCCCTCACCCGCCGGTTTTGGAGAAGTGCTGCCAGTCGGGCGAGCCGGTCCAGCGGCCGCCCCAGAGCCAGCCGACTGACGCGAACGCGCGCACGAGCACACCGCCCGCGATCGCCATGCCGCGGCGGTAGCGCGAGCGGTCGGTGAAGACACGGCCGGCGGGCGGCAGCACGCGCCCGCCCTCGAGGTAGGGGTTCTCGACGGTGTTGACGTCGATCGCCTCGCCGTAGGCGTGCACCGACCACTGCTTGGGGCCGGGCGCGACCGCGTAGCGGCAGTTGAACCCGGACGTGTTGTCGGCCGCCATCGAGCGGTCGTCGCTGCCGCCAAAGCGTGCGATCGGCTGCATGCGATGGATCGGGAAGCGCGCCGCGTAGAGCCGGCGGAAGATCTCGCCGACGTCGCCAGTCACGCTGCGGTTGACGACGAGCACGCCGGTGTGCGCGCGGCCGTCG